>URVX01000094.1 GCA_900551395.1 uncultured Subdoligranulum sp.
GGACCGTTTACGGCGCAGCCCATGACGGCTATTTTAAGCGTCTTTTTTATATTTTTCGCAAAGGCGTAAACTGCCTTCGCCGTGCCTATCAAATCCCCTCTGCACCTGCCGCATGAAGGACACGATATGAATTTAAGCCCCTCATCAAGCCCCAGAGCGGTCAAAATCCTCTTTGCGGCAAACACCTCGTCAACCGGATTCTCCGTCAGAGAAACACGAATCGTATCCCCTATGCCGTCCGCGAGCAGCGCTCCGATACCTATGCTGTTTTTTATCAGCCCCGTCTCTGCCACTCCCGCTTCGGTAACGCCGATATGCAGCGGATAATCGCATGACGAGGCAAGCAATCGGTTTGCGGAAATCGTCTCCCTTGTGTCGCTGGATTTAACGGATAAAACAAGATTTTCAAATCCGTTTTTTTCACAGAATCTGACTTTTGAAAGCAGGCTTTCGGTCATCGCGGTGCATTTGTCTTTGTACTTATCCATAAAGGATTTTTCGACCGAGCCGCTGTTGACGCCTATTCTTATCGGTACGCCGTGAGCTTTGGCGCAATCGAGAACGCGCAGAACCTTTTCTTCGCCGCCGATATTTCCGGGATTTATCCTGATTTTGTCCGCTCCGTTTTCCATTGCCGAAACTGCAAGTCTGAAATCGAAATGGATATCCGCAACAAGCGGCAGATTTGTTCCGCCCTTTATCTTTTTAAAGGCTGCCGCGTCCGAAGCGTCGAGCACAGCGACTCTTACCATATCGCAGCCTGCGTTTTCAAGTTCTTTTATCTGTTTTAATGTCGCATCCGTATCGGCAGTGCGCGTATTTGTCATCGACTGAACGACAATCCCGCTTCCTCCGCCGATAAAAACGCTTCCCGCTTTTATTTGTCTGGAAAATCTCATAAGTCTTTTCTTAAGTCAGATATCTCAATATGTCGACAAGTATCACAAGTCCGAACAGCAAAATCATACCTATCGCGTGTATCCAGCCCTCTACCTTTCTGTTGACGGGCTTTCGGAAAATCCATTCGATGAGCACGAACACAACCCTCGAACCGTCAAGCGCGGGCAAAGGCAACAGATTGAACACCGCCAGATTGACGGAAATCAAAGTAATCAAAAACAATACGTTGGAAAAGCCCGTGCGTATGACTTGAGTAGTCATGTCGATAGTGGTTATCGGACCGCCGATATCCTTTATCGGCACGCGTCCCGTCACAAGTCCTCCGAGCGTTTCGAGGATATAGCCGCCGGCACGCAGGCAATAAGGAACGCTTCTTCCCAAAGCCTGACCGAAAGAAAAATTGTTTTTCACGTAAGCGTTCTGTACGCCCCAGCCCGTAGCCTCTTCCTTTACCGGATTTCCGTTTTCGTCAAGCACTACATTGCCGTTTTCGTCAAGCTTGTCTACCGAAAATTTACCCTTTTTCACGTTTTCGATAGTCACCTTTACTCGTTTGCCCTGTTCGTTCTCACGCAAGACAACAACATCCATTTCCTCGCCCGCATTGGCAATATAATTGCTTACGTCAACAACGAGATAAACGGTTTTGCCGTCTATTTTGTAAATTATGTCGCCCTCCTTAAAGCCTGTGCCTGCCTGATAAGCGTCATAATTGACCGATGTGTCGTAAACCTTCTTTATTGCCAGAGCGTCGTCGCCGAAAGCCCAAAAGGCAATAAAAACAATCAGAACTGCGGAAATAAAATTAAACAACGCGCCTGAGACCAGCACAATTATCCTTTTCCACGGCTTTTGGTTGTTGAATGCGTCGGGCGAGTCGGGCAAATTTTCGTCCTCGCCGTCGAAAGCGCAGTAACCGCCCAGCGGAAACAGACGTATCGAAAAAACCTCGCCGTTTTTCTTTTTTCTGGAAAACAGCTTGGGACCCATGCCTATGGCAAACTCGTTTATTTTGAAACCCAATATTTTGCCGGCGGTGTAGTGCCCCGCCTCGTGAATGGTAATCATAACCAGCAGCACCACCAACGCAAGCAAAATATATAAAATCGTTTCCGCTACGTCGGATACGGCAAACAAAATCAAATTCATCAAGTCAATTCCCTTTCAAAAATTTTTTCGGCAGTCTTTTTGGCTTCGGCGTCAAGCTCATAAATATTGTCGACGCTTAATTGTATGCCGTTAAGATGATTTTTATAATAATCAATCGTTTTTCTTACCGTGTTGCAGATATCGCAAAAACCGATTTTTCCGTCGAGAAAAGCAAAAACACCCGCGTCGTTTGCAGCGTTGAGCACCACCGGCATGAGCGGATCTAAGGCAAAAGCCTCTCGCGCAAGCTCAATCGCGGGAAAAACCTCTTTGTCATAACCGAAAAATTCAAGCGGCTTAACTTGCGTCAAATTCAGACGCGCGTCCGGCAAGTTGAGTCTCTCCGGAAAAGACAAAGCATAACCGATAGCGTACTTCATATCCGGCAGCGCCATTTGTGCAAGCATAGCTCCATCCGCATATTCGACCAGCGAGTGCACGACGCTCTGCGGATGCACGACGACATCGATTTGCTCCAAAGGCACACCGAAAAGCCAGTGCGCTTCCAATATTTCCAGCCCCTTGTTCATCATGGTTGCCGAGTCTATCGTGATTTTGCTGCCCATGCTCCAATTCGGGTGCTTAAGCGCCATTTCCGGCGTAACGTCGGACAGACTTTCGGCAGTAAAACCGAAAAACGGTCCTCCGCTTGCCGTCAGGATTAAACGTCTTATTTCTCCTTTTCCGAGACACTGCCAGACAGCCGAGTGCTCGCTGTCCACAGGCAAAAGCTTAGCTTTGCTTATAGAGAGCGCCTCCGCAACCAAAGCTCCGCCGCAGACAAGAGTTTCTTTGTTTGCAAGCGCCACGTCCACGCCCTTGTTTATTGCCTTAATCACCGCGCGCAAAGCGGCTATACCGCGAGTCGCGACAAGCACGACGTCCACATCGAGATCTACCGCATTTTCGAGACACTGCGCGCCGAACTGAATAGCGCTTCCGCTTTCATAAAGACTTTCGTCGATAAGCCCCGCGAATTCAGCGCCGAAGCGCTTCTGTTGTTTTGTCAAGAGCGCTTTGTCCGAATAAGCTACAAGCGCTTTTACCTCGAATAAATCGGGAAAAGCCTCTATCAGCTCCAGCGTCTGAGTTCCTATCGAGCCCGTGCTGCCCAGCACGGCAATTTTCTTTCTTTTCATGACAACAAAAACGCGTAAATAATCGCTATGAACGCCGCATTGAACATCATGCCGTCAAATCTGTCCATAATTCCGCCGTGCGCCCCCAAAAGGTTGGAATAATCCTTTATTCCGCACAATCTTTTAACAAGGCTTGCCACAAGGTCTCCGATCTGCGTAGCCGCCGAGCCGAAAACACCTATGACGACGTAAACAACGATTTTAAGTCCGTCGGACAACGGAAGCCCCGGCGAAAACAACGCGAAAGGCGTTTCAAAAAGCAGATAAACCACTCCGGCTCCCACCAGACCTCCGAACAGACCTCCGGCAGCGCCCTCCCAAGTTTTCTTCGGGCTAATGGCGGGAACAAGCTTATGCTTTCCGAACAAACTGCCGAAAAAATAAGCGAACATATCCGTACAAGACGCCACCAAAAACACAAGCGCAAGTCCCACGGTATGAATGTCGAGCAAAACGCCCGACGAATTCATCGATTTGTTTATAAAAAACATCGCCGACATGATGAATGCGGGATAAATCAACAGAAATGAAAAATATGCAAGATGCACCACCGCATCGCTGAGCTGTGAAAAAACGGAAATGGCACAGCCGATGATAAATATACACAGTATAAACACGGCGACGCCGCTGATACCGAACAAAAAATACGGTATCCCGAAGCAGAGCGCAAAAATCCAGACCAAAACATTGAACTGCTTGGGGATTCTGTTGCCCAAAGCGTCCCTTACCTCGAGCACGCTCAAGGCAGTCACGATGCAAAGAAAGACCGAAACAACTACGCGGTCAATATAATATCCTGCCAGGATGACCGAAATATAAATCAATCCGATGACAAGTCCGATTAAGCTTCGCCTAAGCATCGATTGTTTTGCCTGTGTCTCTAACTTCTCCAAAATTTCTGTTCCTGTGTTCGTATATATTCAGAAATCCGTCCAAATCCTTTTCGTTTATATCCGGCCACAGCGTGTCGCAAAACACCAGCTCCGAGTATGCCGCCTGAAACAGCAGAAAGTTGCTCAGCCGCATCTGCCCGCCGGTTCTGACAATCAGGTCGGGATCCGGCAGCCTGTGATACATAAACTCGCCCAATTCCTTTTCGGAAACAGCGGACTTTCCTTGACGGATAATTTCGTTCACGGCGTGCGCAAGCTCGGCGCGTCCGCCGTAATTTATGCAAAGATTGAGAGTCATAACACGGTTAAAGGACGTTTCTCTTTCCGCTCTTTCGATTTTTCCGACAAGCTCCTGCGGAAGCCGGGACAAATCTCCCGAAACGACTACCCTTATGCCGCGTCTGGAAAAATCCTTCGTGTTGTCCAGATAGCGGGCCGCAAGCTTGAACAAACCGTTCACCTCGCGCTCGGCTCTTTTCCAGTTTTCTGTGGAAAAGACAAAGAGACTGACTACCTTTATGCCTCTTTTCAGACAATAATCTATGACAAGCTCGGCTTTTTTTATGCCTTCGCGGTGTCCCTTCAAACGGGTCAAGCCGCGATTTACCGCCCATCTGCCGTTGCCGTCCATAATAAAAGCAACATGACAAGGAATTGCCGACATACGCCACCTCTCATTTCCCGACGGAAAAATCAAACCGTCCTACAACAATATGCAAGTAGTTTTCCCTTTCTCTGACGGCAATAACCAATTCCTTATCGAAAGATTCGGCTTTCTTGTCCGTCAAAGTTTCGGCGGTGTACTTCAATCCTCTTTTGTCCAGCAGCTCAAAGCATGCCTCCGCGTCGAGACCGATAAGCGACTCCGTATTCAGGTCGTCGGAAATCATACCGCCATAATTTCCTTTTCCTTGTCTTTGGCGAGAGCATCTATGTTTTCGATAGCCTTAGAAACGATTTTTTCAACCTCGCTCTCGAAATTCTTTATGCTGTCTTCGGATACGATTTGTTCGTTTTTGGCTTTTTTCAAGCCGTCCATGATGTCGCGGCGCGCATTTCTGACCACGACCTTAGTATCCTCGGCGAGCTTTTTGGCATTTTTTACGTA
>URVX01000095.1 GCA_900551395.1 uncultured Subdoligranulum sp.
CACAGTCCCGTTTCGGCAAGACCGTTTCCAAGCGCGCCTCTGAAAACCAGCTCCTCGCAGAAAGAGGGCAAAAGGCAGGCAACAATCACAAGCAGCACGATGTTTGCGGCGGAGCCGTCGACGGGCACGGAAACGGATATATCAAAGCCCATGCTTTCAAGCCATACGGCAACATAATTTTGCAGCGGCAGCATGAAAGCCAACGCTCCCGCTCCTATACCAATGGCGCATAGCATATCTGCGGCGCGGGGCTTTACGTTCAATGACGCGGCGGACCGCAGAGATATATTCCTCGATTTGCAATAGAGCGCGACCACTCCGACGAGCGACGCCTGTAAAACCACGTTGACGCACCAAAAGCCAGCGTCTGACTCCAGCGACGGAAACACGGACAAAAGCATCGAGTAAAGCAGATTTATTATCAATACGGCGAAAACGGCAAATGAAAAAATTCTGAGTCCGTCGTTTTTGTCGAATTTTTCAATCATCGGTATCCAACACCTCGCTTCGGATATATTGCTTTGCCACAAGCACCCTGAGATCCCTGCCCTCCTTGAAGCCGGTACCCGAAAGCGCCTGCACCGCGCCGGCAAAAGCCAGCTCGGCGGAATTGTTCTCCTCGCTCAGGTGCGCGAGCAGCACGGTTTTTACGCTTGTGGGAGCAAGCCTGACAAGCAGCTCACACGCCTGCGCGTTTGAAAGATGTCCGCACTCCGACATTATTCTTCTTTTGAGCGCGGCAGGATATCTGCCCGATCTCAGCATGGTTTCGTCGTAATTGCTTTCGATGACAACCGCCTCGCAATCCTTGACAAAGCTGTCGAACTCCCCGTTTACGTATCCCGTATCCGTCACCGACGCTACGCTTTTGCCCGTCGCGTTTTCGGTTATCTTGAAGCCGCAGCAAAAGGCGCTGTCGTGCGAGCACACATAAAAATCCACCGCCACCCCGTTGAATACAAAAGGAGCGGAAAAATTCCTCACTCTTTGCGGCGGCGGCGCCACGCGTACTTCCAAAGCCTTAGCGCCTTTTTCATGTACGAAAACAACCGCTTTTTTGTTGTGCTCTAAAAACTTGGGCAGTCCCGCCACGTGGTCCATGTGCTCGTGCGTGACGAGCACCGCGTCCACGTCGTCTATATCGACGTCCAGCTCCGCAAGAGATTTTTTGGCGGAGCAGTAAGACACGCCGCAGTCTATAAGTATTTTTACTTCGGGCGTAAAGGCAAGCGACATGTTGCCCTTGCTCCCGCTGAACAAGGTTACGAATTTCATTGAGCCAAAGCGCTTATCAGAGACTCTTCAAAAGCTCCTCCCGTTTTCTTTTGTATTCCTCGCTGTTCTTGTCGAGCTTGAGCGTCTCGGCAATCTCGTTCTGCATTTGCTTGGTGACTTTGTACTTTAAAGAAATGAAAAAGCCTATCGACATAACCGCTATCGGCAGAAACGCAATGACTATCCTCACCGCAAGCATGGCGCCGTCGCTCTGCGAAACGGGCATGTACGCCGTTCCGCTGGAATACTCCTTGACAAAATAGCCGCTAATATCCGCCGGAGCTTCATAAACCGTTTCCAAATAACCCGCCGCGCCGATAATAACGGGCGGTATAGCCAGCCCGACAGCCTGAGCGGTGGTGTTGAGAAAATTGGAAAGCCCCGAAAAGGCGCCCTCCGTCCTCTCGTTGAAATAAAGCTCTCCGACGTCGCAGACGTCCCCGAAAGCCGTGTGCGGAACAAGCACCGGTCCTCCGATGCCCAAGCCTATGACGAAAGCCAGCACGCAGATAACCCAATCGGGCACCTGACTCACGACGGTCAGCACGCCTGTCGAGTCAAGCGTATAGCTTTGCGCGGGCAGAAAGAAAAGCACGCACGCCATAGCCGCCCATACGACCGCCCCCAATCTGTAAGCAAAGGTCTTGCTTTTGCGTTTTATTATCGAAAAGTAAAGAGGCAGCGCAAATATCTGCGCGACAAACATAATCGCCGCAGCCACCGTCGCTATCGGAAAACGCGGAGTGCCGAATTGCAGATTTGCGGCATAGCTGCCCCGCCTTATCCAGAAATCCATAAGCGTGAAGAAAAAGGACGACATAATAGCCATGCCCATGCTCGAGCACATCTGCATTCCGAGATACTGTCTGTAGGACCTGAGCTTTAGCGGCTTGAAAAACTCTTTTAAATTGACTTTGGTTTTGACTGCGGGAGAAACAATCTGCTCTCTTGCGAAAAGAGCCGTTATCAAAACGGAGATGCAGAATATGACGCCGAAAATCGCCGCCATCAAAATATAGCTTTGCGCGCCCTTTTCCGGTCCCGCTATCATACCGGGCACTGCGACGCAGACAATGCTGGAAAAAATGGAAAAGCCCAGTCTCACCGAATTGACCTTCGTGCGCTCGATAAAGTCCCCGCTCATCTCGCTGCCCAGCGAATAATACGGAATAAGAATAAACGACTGCGTGGTGGCGTAGATGAGATAAACCAAAATTACCAGCACGATTTTCAAAGGAACGCTCGTTGTCACGAGGTTCCAGGGGAAAAACAGCAAAATCGTGGCGACCACCAATACGGGCGCGCAAACCAGCATAAAGAAGCGCCGCTTGCCGAATTTGCCCGGTTGCTTGCCGTCGCTTATTTTACCGATAAAGGGGTCGATGATTCCGTCCCACACCTTGCTGATAAGCATGATTACGCTTACCCAATACATGGGTATGCCTACGGTCAGCGTCAGAAAAGGCACGAACAGAAAATTTATTATGTTGAAGCTGCCCCCGCCGAATATATCGCCCGAGGCAAACGCCAGCTTGTTTTTGATTCCGACCTTTTCCGCCGTTTTGGCGACAGGTAGCTCCTGCATCTCTTTTCCTCCCTGCTTCATACGTTGAAACGGAACAGCACCACGTCGCCGTCCTTGATTTCGTATTCCTTGCCCTCGCTTCTCACCTTGCCGCGCTCCTTGGCGTTGTTGAAGCTGCCGCATTCGAGAAGCGTTTCGTAGGGCACCACCTCGGCGCGTATGAACCCTCTCTCGAAGTCGGAGTGGATTTTTCCCGCCGCCTGCGGAGCCTTTGTTCCCCTTTCAACCGTCCACGCGCGCGTTTCCTTTTCGCCCGCGGTCAGATACGAAATGAGTCCCAGCAATTCATAGCACTTTTTCACCAGACGGCTGAGACCGCTCTCCTCTATGCCGTAGCTGACCAGAAACATTGCCCTTTCCTGCGGCTCGAGAGAAGCCAGCTCCTCCTCGACCTTGGCGCATATAACAAGCGTCTGCGCCCCCTCCGCGTCGGCGCGCTGCCTGACGCGCTCCACGTTGGGCAAGGAGTCGACGTCGCTTCCCAAATCCGACTCGGAAATGTTGGCGGCGTAAATCACCGGCTTTGCGGACAAAAGAAACAGCTCGTCCGCCTTTGCTTTTTCCTCCTCGTCGAGAGCAACGGTGCGCGCGGGTCTGCCCTCGCTCAAAGCGGCGTACACCTTGCCCAGAGCGGACACCTCCGCCGAATAAGACTTGTCGCCTTTGGCAAGAAAAGCCTTAGCCTTGTCCAGACGGTTTTTTACCGTGTCGAGGTCGGCAAGTATAAGCTCGAGGTTGATTGTGTCCATATCCGCCGCAGGGTCGATTTTGTCCGAAACGTGCGTCACGTCGGCGTCCTCGAAGCACCTGACCACGTGCACTATCGCGTCCACCTCGCGAATATGGCTCAAAAACTTGTTGCCCAGTCCCTCGCCGCGGCTTGCCCCCTTGACTAGCCCCGCTATGTCCACGAATTTGAGATAAGTTGGCGTGATTTTTTTGCTGTCGTACAGCGCGGCGAGCTTTTCCAGCCGCTCGTCCGGCACGGCGACCACTCCCACGTTGGGCTCTATCGTACAGAACGGATAATTGGCTATTTCGGCTTTTGCCTGAGTGATTGCGTTGAACAGCGTGCTTTTGCCGACATTAGGCAGTCCCACAACACCTAATTTCATATTTTCCGATAATCTCCATATATTAACTAATGACGTTATGCTTCGGGGAATATCCTCCCCGCCTCTTAGCGCATAATATAAATCATTATACACGAATCAAAGCGAATTGTAAACAAGGAGAAAGGGCAAAATGAATGTTTGGCCGAGTATTTTTTTCGGACTGATACAGGGCTTTACCGAATTTCTGCCCGTTTCGAGCAGCGGCCACTTAATGCTGGTCTCCGCGCTTACGGGAGTGGAATGCTCGCTTTTCGTCAGCGTAATGCTGCACGTGGGCACGCTGCTTGCCGTGATAATCGCGTTCAGAAAGCCGCTGTGGCATATTTTGCGCCATCCCGTCTCCGACAAACGCCTTTTGTACCTCGTCATTGCCAGCATACCGACCTTCATAATTGCGGCGGCGGTCAAATTCTTTTTGCCCGAGAACGTCAACAAATACATTCTTCCCGTGGGCTTCGCGGCGACCGCGGCGCTGCTATTGCTTTCCAATCTAAACAAAAACAAATTCTCTGTCGGAGAAAAAGGCGTGCTTCCGTTGTTGGTCACGGGCGTTGCACAGGGCATGGCGGTTTTCGCGGGACTGTCGAGAAGCGGAGCGACGATATGCACCATGAGCCTGTTCGACATTAAGCGCGAGGAAAGCGGCGAATTCAGCTTTCTTTTATCCATACCGGTGATTTTGGGCGGAGCCGCAGTCGAACTGATCGAAGCCTTCGCCACCTCCGCTCAAATAAACTGGGGCAGCGTTTCGGCGGGCATTGTCGCCGCTTTTCTGAGCGGACTGCTTGCGATTAGCATTGTGCTCAAAGCGCTCAAATCTGCCAATTTCAAGTGGTTCGCATATTATATGCCCGTGCCCTTTCTGCTCAGCCTGCTTGTGCTTTGAAAAACCGATTTTGCCCGTTTTGAAACGCAGCCGGATTTCAGCGAAAAAAAAGCGAGGCGGGTTTATTTCCTTTTTACTAAAGAGGCTTTTTGAAACGAAAACGTCACACGGAATTTTTTCCGTCGTAAGGACGGTGATTGAATTCTTCCGCAAACAACAAACACCGCAAAAAAACCGCAGGAGCCGATAGCATTCCTGCGGTTTAACAATAAAATTTAAAATAACGAAATTCTCAATCGCGATTAATCGCTCCGAAAATGCGGCTGAACAACTGCTTGAGCGCGGAAATTGCTACAAATGACAGGACA
>URVX01000096.1 GCA_900551395.1 uncultured Subdoligranulum sp.
GGATCAATCCCCCTTAAGGTAAAATAAAAACCCGCAACATAAAACCATTCGGGACGGTCCGTTGCGGGTAATTGACGTTAATCATCTGGTAAAATTTTTCGGCGGGCGTCATTTCAAGTAAAAAATCGGGACCGTCTTCGCTGTTATATTATCACACACTCCTGCAGCGTGTCAAGCGGACGGCAAAGCGGCTCGCGTTGCTGCGGACAAAACGTTTCACGGAGCCTTTGTCGCTTTTTCCATAGCTTCGTCGAACTGCTCCTCCGTCAAAAATCCCAGCTTCAAGGCAGCCTGTTTCAACGTCAAGCCCTCTTTTTTTGCGGTTTTCACCACCGTTGCCGCGCGGTCGTAACCCACGACGGGGGACAGCGCGGTTGCCAGCATAAGGTTTCTGTCCAGATTGTCGCGCATTTTGCGCTCATTCGGAACAATGCCCTCGATGCAGTTTTTGTCAAAGCTGTCAACCGCCTGAGAAAGCAGGTTTATGCTTTCTACCGCCTTGAAGGCTATCACGGGCATGCAGGCGTTTAGCTGCAGCTGACCGAGCGAGCAGGCGGCCGTAACGGTCTGATGATTGCCGAAAACCTCGCAGCAAACCATAATCATCGCCTCGCACTGCGTGGGATTGACCTTGCCCGGCATAATGGAGCTGCCCGCCTCGTTGGCGGGTATGCTTATTTCCGCTATGCCGGTGTCGGGACCGCAGGCGAGAAATCTGACGTCGGACGCTATTTTCAATAGGTCGGACGCAAGCGTGTTGAGCGCCGCGTGCATGTTCAGCACGGCGTTTTTGGACGACAGCCCCGCAAATTTATCCGTTGCCGGCTCAAACGTCAGGTTGTATATTTTCGCAAGATTTCCCACCGCAAGCCTGTCGTAACCGGCAGGCGCGTTCAGTCCGGTTCCTACGGCAGTGCCCCCTAAGGGCAGTCGATAAAGATATTTCATACTGTCGTAAACCATTTCCGCGTCGCTTTTTATCAGTGAGGAAAAAGCGTTCAGCTCGCTGCCGAAGGTCACGGGCGTCGCGTCCTGCAGGTGCGTGCGCCCCGATTTGACTATCCCGCCGTATTTTTCTTTGAGATTTTCAAAGGTTGCCGCAAGCTTTTGCAACGCGGGCATGAGCCGCGTTTTCAGCAGATAAGCGCAGCACACGTGAATTGCCGTAGGGAACACGTCGTTGGTGCTCTGCGACATATTTACCTTGTCGTTGGCGTGGGCGTCCACTCCGTTCAGCTTGCAAAGACGGGAAATAACCTCGTTGAGATTCATGTTGGTCTGCGTGCCGCTGCCCGTCTGAAAGACAACCAGCGGAAACATGTCGTCCGCGCCGCCACTCAAAATCAGGTCGCACGCCTGTTCGATTGCGCGCGCGGTCTTTTCGTCCAACGCGTTCAAGGCGGCATTGGCTTGTGCGGCAGCCTTTTTTACGTTTGCCAAAGCGTATATTAGCTCTTTGGGCATTTTTTCGCCGATACGAAAATTTCTGCGGCTGCGCTCGGTCTGCGCTCCCCACAGCGCGCCGTTTTCAATCTCTATTTCTCCGAAGCTGTCCCGTTCCGTTCTGAAATCCATAAATAACCTCTCGCTTTCGCATTATACCACAATTGTTTTTTGCGTTCAACCGTAAAGACGCGCAAAAACAAAAAACCGTCTTTGAAAGACGGTTTTTGAAAATTGAATAAACTTATTTCAGCTCTGCGACAGCGCCTGCTTCCTTGAGCTTTGCAACCATCTGGTCGGCAAGCTCTTTGGGCTGAGCTTCTTTGATTGTGGAGGGAGCGCTTTCGACCATGTTTTTGGCTTCCACCAGTCCCAGACCGGTAAGCTCTCTGACAACCTTGATGACGTTGAGCTTGCTTGCGCCGATTTCCTTCAGAACGACGTCGAACTCGGTCTTTTCCTCTACGGGAGCTGCCGCCGCGCCGCCTGCTGCGGGACCGGCAACCGCGACTGCCGCCGCGCTGACTCCGAATCCGTTTTCAATTGCCTTGACCAGCTCGTTGAGCTCGAGAACGCTGAGCGCTTTTATATCTTCGATAAATTTTGCGATATCTGCCATTTTTTTAATCTCCTTTTAAATTTTTTCTGCGGTTTTCCGCTTTTCTGAAATTACGCGATTAAGCGCTTTGTTTTTCCGCAACTGCATTGAGGGCGATTGCGAGACCCTGTATGGGCGCGTTGAGCACGTTTGCCAGCATACCGTAAAGAACCTGCTTGCCGGGAATCTTCGCCAAAGCCTGAACCGTCTTTTCGTCGACGTAAGCCTTGTCCATCATTCCGCATTTGATTGACATCGCCTTGTACTTGTCGATACCCTCGCTGACCACCTTTGCGGGAGCGATAGCGTCGTCGTAAGAAATGGCGATTGCCGTAGGTCCGTTGAGCGCGGCGTCGAAATCCTTGTAGCCGAGCTCGTTGAGCGCAATTCTGACCAGCGTGTTTTTAAGCACTCTGTACTCCACGTTTGCCTTTCTGAACTCCGCGCGGAACTCGGTGTCCTTTTCAACCGTGAGTCCCTTGTAGTCGATGATGACAAACGAAGCGCATCTTTCAAACTTTCCCTTGAGGTCGTCTATGATTGCTCTCTTTGCAATTTGACTCTCTCTCATCTGATTTCCTCCTTTTAATATTTTTCGGGGAATACCCCATATAAAAACCCTTGCACTGCAAAAGTACAAGGGTCGGAAGAACATGCTCCGTCTTGTACCTCGGCAAGATTTGCTGTCACTTGCTGTCTTTGGTCAAGGGAAATTATTTTGTTCAGGCGGTGCGGTAGTTGACCTTTACGCCCGGTCCCATCGTTGAAGAAATGGTAACGCTCTTGACGTAGGTGCCCTTTGCCGCTGCCGGCTTTGCTTTGATTATGGCGTCCATAATGGTGGACAGGTTTTCCATAAGCTTCTCTTTGCCGAAGCTCTTTTTGCCGAATATGACGTGGCAGATAGCAGTTTTGTCAACCCTGTACTCCACCTTACCGGCTTTGACGTCGTTTATGGCTTTGGTGATATCCTGAGTGACGGTGCCGCTCTTGGGGTTGGGCATGAGTCCCTTAGGACCGAGAAGCTTACCTATGCGGCCGACAAGTCCCATCATGTCGGGGCTTGTGATACACACGTCGAAATCAAACCAGTTTTCCGTCTGGATTTTCTGGATAATATCCTCCGCGCCCACGAAATCTGCGCCGGCTTTGGTAGCCTCGTCCGCCTTTTCGCCTTTGGCTATGACCAGCACGCGCACGGATTTGCCCGTACCGTTGGGCAGCACCACAACGCCTCTGACCTGCTGGTCCGCGTGGCGGGGGTCTACGCCCAGTCTGACGTGCAATTCCATAGTCTCGTCAAACTTGGCTTTTGCCGTCTGGAGAGCCAGCTCTATCGCCTCTCCCGTTTCGTATTGCTTTGACCTGTCAATGAGCTTTGCGCTCTCTACGTATCTTTTTCCCTGTTTCATCGCAAAGCCCTCCTTCAGTCAACCACGACAATGCCCATGCTGCGGGCAGTGCCTGCTATCATGCTGCAAGCCGATTCCAAAGACGCGGCGTTGAGGTCCACCATCTTCATCTTTGCTATTTCTTCGATTTGCGCTTTGGTTATGTTTGCCACTTTGGTTTTGTTGGGCACAGCCGACGCCGTTTCGATGCCGCACGCTTTCTTGATGAGCACGGGCGCGGGAGGCGTCTTGAGCACAAACGTAAAGGATCTGTCCTGATAAATGGTGACGATAACGGGAATAATCAGTCCCGCCTTGTCGGCAGTCTTTGCGTTGAACTCTTTGGTAAAGCCCGGAATGTTGATGCCGTGAGGTCCCAATGCGGAGCCTACGGGAGGCGCGGGCGTCGCTTTGCCCGCAGGCAGCTGCAGCTTGACAACCGCTGTAACTTTCTTTGCCATATTTTCTCCTTGATATGTGGTGTTGATGAAGCGCATGAAAAGATTTACGCCTCTCCCACTCGGACGCGGCCAAACGGCGTCCGTAAAAAACTATTTCAATGCTTCGACCTGTACGAAGTCCATTTCGACGGCGGTTTCCCGTCCGAACATGTTGAGCACGAGTCCCACCTTCTGGTGCGCGCGGTCTATGGATTTGATAACTCCGATAAGCCCCTCGAAAGGACCGTTGACGACCTTGACGCTGTCTCCGATTTCCATGTCGAAATCGACGACCACTTCTTCGAGACGCAAGCGCCTTACCTCATCGTCGTCGAGAGGCCATGCCTTGCCCTGAGGACCGACGAAGCCCGTCACTCCGCGACAGGTATAGGTCAGCATGTACCACAGCTGCGAGGAATAAACGAGCTTGACGAAAACATAGCACGGCATGGTTTTGTTTTCAACCGCTTTCTTTTTGCCGTTCTTTTCCTCTATAGTCTGCTCGGTAGGTATTTTTATGTCGAGTATCTGGTCCTGAAGATTGTTGTTTTCAATCATCTGCTCCAGATTTGCCTTGACAATGTTTTCATATCCCGCGTAGGTGTGCAGGATATACCATCTGGCTTCTTTGTTTTCGCTCATCTCGCACCGATTTTTACGCCACGCCGGTAAGCGCGCGCAGCGCAGCGGAAAGACCGAAATCGGCGACGCCGATAATCAAAGTAAAGAATATAACGACAGCCAAAACGATACCCGTATTTTTGACGACGGTCGCAAAGGACGGCCATGTTACTTTTTTGAGCTCAGACGCGCTTTTTCCGAGAAAATTGCCGAAGCGTCTGAAGACATTGGGCTTTTTGTTGCCTACTTGATTGTTTTTCGCCATAGTTCAACCCTCTTTCAGTTGACGCAAGGTTGTCCGAATAAAAAATTATTTGGCTTCCTTGTGTGCGGTGTGTTTTTTGCAGAATCTGCAATATTTGTTAAGCTCCAGTCTGTCGGTGGTGTTTTTCTTGTTTTTGTAACCGTCATAGTTACGTTGTTTACACTCCGTGCACGCCAAAGTTATCTTAACTCTGTTGCCCTTCGTATTAGCCATCGTATTTTCTCCTAAAATTTTTCAGTGCAAAAATTTGCACCCCTTAAAAGAGTGCTTGTTTATGTTAACAAAGCCCGACGATTTTGTCAAGCAAAAATCAGATAAAATCTTAAAAAATCACGTTTTTCCGAAATT
>URVX01000097.1 GCA_900551395.1 uncultured Subdoligranulum sp.
ACAAACGAATTACGTCACGAAGAAACGTCGTTTTTCCGGCGCCGGGCGGAGCAATTACCAAAAGATTTTTAAGGACAGGATACAAATCGCCGAAAACCCTGCCCGCGCAGCCATTTGCGGCGTGAGGGACTCTTATGTTTAAGGAGGATACGTCGCGTAGAGCGATTATTTTGCCGTTTTCCTTTACTACCCTGCCGCAAACGCCTATTCTGCAGCCGTCCGACAGCGTAAGAAAGCCGTTTATTATATTGTCGTTGTAAGCGTAAACAGATTTGTCGCACGCCAAAAACAGCGCGTCGTTTATATCCTTGACTTGCGCAAAATATGCGTTTTGCGGCGAAACGGAAAAACCCGATTCCGTCAGATATCCTCGCTTCCCGAAATAAACGGCTCCGACCGCCGCTCCCGCGCGAAGTCTGAGCTCATTAAGTCCGTCGGAAAGCTTGACCAACCCGCTGCGCCATTTTTCGGGGATAATATCTTTCAAAATCATATAAATACATTATGCCGCAAAGCCCGCGTTATGAGGACAAGTACAGCAAGTCGCAAATTTAGACAAAAAATTCATTTGACACAAAAAAAGGAACGCCCTGGAGCGTTCCCTTAAAAAACAATTCGATTTTCAATTATTTGGCTCTTTCCATGTATTCGCCCGTTCTGGTGTCGACTCTTATCACATCGCCCTCGTTGATGAACATAGGCACCTGCAATTCATAACCGGTTTCCAATGTAGCGGGCTTGCTTGCGTTTGTGGCAGTGTTTCCCGCAACTCCCGGCTCGCAATGCGTGATGAGCAGCTCCACGAAGTTGGGAGGCTCGACGGAAAAGGCTTCGCCCTTATAAAACTTTATCGTAGCCTGCATGTTCTCCTTCATGAACATGAGAGCGTCCTCCACCTGAGATTTGTTCAGCGGCACCTGCTCGTAGCTCTCGGGGTCCATAAAGTAATACAATTCGCCGTCGCTGTAAAGGTATTCCATCTGCTTGCTTTCAATCATGGCCTTTTCAAACTTTTCCGTCGGATTGAAGGTCTTTTCCAGCACCGCGCCGGTAACCACGTTTTTAAGCTTGGTACGCACAAAAGCGGCGCCCTTGCCCGGTTTTACGTGCAAAAAGTCAACTACGACGTAAATATTTCCGTCGTAAACAAACGTAACGCCCTTTCTCAAATCTCCTGCTAAAATCATATATTCCTCCGCAATTGTTATTCTACAATATAATAATATTTTTTTCGGACATTGTCAAATCAATTATTTTATCTTGTTTGACAACAACCATATCTTCTATACGCACTCCGCCCAAAAAAGGTATGTAAATACCCGGTTCGACAGTCATCATTATGTTTTCCTGCAAATAATCCTGACTTGACGGGCTCATCGAAGGCGCCTCATGGACGTCGATTCCCAGACTGTGACCAAGACTGTGCTTGAAATACGCGCCGTAACCGTTTGCCTCTATCACCTCTCGGGCAAGCATATCGCCGTCACGACAAAGCATGCCGCATTTTATGTTTTTAAGCGCGTTTGTCTGTGCACGCAGCACTACCTCGTAAATTTTGCGCATTTCCTCGTTGGGCTTGCCGCAAAACACGGTTCTTGTCATATCGGAGCAATACCCGTTGAATCTCGCGCCGAAATCCATCGTTATGGCGTCGCCCTGTCTGATTTTTTTGTCCGTCGGGTGAGCGTGGGGCTTGCTGCCGTTCTGTCCCGACGCCACTATCGTGTCGAAAGCAAGACCGCTCGCGCCGTTTTTGCGCATCTGATACTCCAGCTCGACCGCGATGTCAAGCTCCGTGACGTCGGGCTTGATAAAGCCGAGAATATTTTTGAATGCCTTGTCCGTGATTTTCTGCGCTTTGGTTATGTATTCGATTTCGTCGTCGCTCTTGAAACGTCTTTGAACAAGAATTGCATCGCCGACGGGCACAAGCGCGAAGCCTGCAAGCTTTTCGCAAAACGCCACATATTCGGAATATGTGATTTCCGTATCCTCGAAGCCGACGGTTTTTATATTATTCTGCCTGAATACGTCGGCAACAAGTTCGAAAGCATTTCCTCCCGTCGTTTCGATAAGCACGGCGTCCTTTTCCAGAACCTTAGCCATCTCTATATAACGGCTGTCCGTGATAAAAAAGCTCTTGTCTTTCAAAACAATCAGATAACCGAGCGTGCTCGCAAATCCCGTGTAATAAAATCTGTTTTTCTCGCTTGTAATCAAAAGCGCGTCAACGCTCGGTTTGAGTTCGAAAACCTTGTCAGCTCTTCTCATATTGTCTCCTTTTTTATTCTTTCGAAAATATTTTTCATCTCAACCGCATCCGCCGCCTGCGTATCGTCAGACTCGCAGATAAAAACGGGATGCAGACCGAATTCGCAGACGGCAACCGCAAGAGGCTCGAATTCCGGTCCGTAAATTCGGTCTTCAAAAGTCAGATGCTTTACTTCTCCGCCTTTGGAATATTCTATTTTGCTGAAATGCACGTGCATATTGTCGGCTTTTTCAAATCCCGCGCCGTTTATAATCGTTTCCAGAATTCTTCTGTAATCGTCAACGGATTTTATGCTTCCCATAGTCCGCGCATTGAGATGTCCGAAATCTATTGCAGGCAGAAAAATATCGTCTATAGAGCAAAGCTCCACGATTTCCTCGAGACTGCCTATCTGGTTTATCTTTCCCATAGTTTCAGGACAAAATCTGAATTTTTGCATTCCTGCGGCATAAATTCTGTCGCGCAAAATTTTCATTCTGTCCCTGCACAATGCAAACGCGTCCTTTCTTTCCGCATTTCCGACGGCAGCGGGGTGAAAGACCACTCTTTCTCCTCCCATTTCGGACAACTTTGCACATGAGCGCAAGACATAATCGTAGGATTTTTCCGCCATAGCGTCGTCGGGATTGGCAAAATTTATGTAATAAGGCGCGTGCGCCGAAACCGCCACATCGTATTTTTCGGCGGCGTCGCGAATCGCGTTTGCTTTTTTGTCGCTTATATTTATTCCCCTGCCGAAAGAATATTCGTAGGCGTTAAGCCCTCTTTGCGCCAGCCACTCGGGCGCCTCCTCGCTGTTTTTTTTGCCCTGCTCGTAAAACTCTCGCGCGTTGCCGCTCGGTCCGAATCTAATCATTTTTTCTCCGTAATGCTTCCCGCATGTCCAACGCAATCTGTGCTTTCAGTTGTTCCGCCGTGTCAAACCTTTTCGTCTCCCTCAGATATGCGTCAAAAAACAAAATAATCTTCCTTTCGTAAAGATTGCCGTCGAAATCCAAAAGAAATGCCTCTGCCTTGACCTCGTCGTCGCCAAAGGTCGGACGCCCTCCGAAATTGATAATTGCGGCGTAATCGCTGCCGTCAACGCGCGCCCGCCCCGAATAAACTCCGCTTTTCAACAAAAGCTTTTCCTTTGGCACAGCCAAATTCGCGGTCGGAAATCCGAGACGGCTTCCGCCCACTCCGTAGCCGTGCCTCACGATTCCTTCGATTCTGTACGCTTCGCCCAGCAAAACCGCTGCCTGCTCTGTTTTGCCTTCGGAAAGCAAGCTCTTTATTCTGGTTGTTCCGATTTTTCCGTATCGATCCTTTATCTCGCCTACAATCTCGACGTCGGCGCGACGTGACGAGAAGAAGGCTTTAAGCATCTCCGGCGTCCCTTCGGCGTCCTTTCCGAAGCTGTAATCGAAGCCGCACACAAAAGAAACGGGATTTAACGAGCAAAGACTTTGCATAAAGCTCAGCGGTGAGTTATCCCTGAAACCTTCGTCAAAGCGCGCGAACACAACCGCGTCTATTCCCAACTCGTTTATTATATCGCATCTTTCTTCAAAAGTGTAAATCAATTTTCCAGACGAGCCGAAAAATTCGGCGGGATTGTTGGAAAAAGTAAAAATAACGGACAGAACGCCGGCGCTTTTGGCTTTGCGTACGGTTCTTTCGATTATGTCGCGGTGTCCTAAATGTATGGAATCGAAAAATCCCAGAGCGACGACCGTTTTTTCCGCAAAGGGAGTTCCCAATTCAGCTATCCTCATTTGCTTTCACCTCAAGTAATAAACAAGCTTAAGAAATCCGTTTTCGTTTCGTCCCAAGCCCCAGAATTCGCCTTTGCAATACACCTTGCATAAATCTATTTCAGACATATTAGTCGGTATTTTTACGCCATTGGACAAATCTCTGTAAAAAATATCGTCTACTTCGTAATTCTCAAGGTCGTTCAAGGGATACGTAAGCGGCAAAATACATTTTTCCGGATTTTCCTCCACCTCTTTCAACGTACAGGAGTTCTCGATACAGAATTTTCCCGACGCCAAACGAATCAAGCCGCTCATATAACCGACCGTATCAAGCCTTTGAGCAAGGTCGCGACAAATACTCCTCACATAAGTTCCGCCGCTGCATTCGATATCAAAGCAAAAAACATTGTCTTCCACTCGTCTCACAAGCTCAACGGAATATATTTCCACTTTGCGCGCAGGCAAGTCGAGCGATATTCCTTTGCGCGCAAGAGCATACGCTCTCACGCCGTTTACCGACAAAGCGGAATACGCCGGCGGGACCTGCATCTGCCCGCCTTCCATGCTTTTCAAGGCAGACTGCATTGCCGTCCCGTCATAAACGAATTCTTTTTCAAGAACAAGACTTCCGAAAGAGTCCAACGTATCTGTGGTTTTGCCGAAAGTTAAAAAAGCGCGATATCTTTTCCGCTTAAATACCAAAAAGTCGAACAGCTTTGTGCCCTTGCCGACCGCAACGGGCAGAACTCCGCATGCTCCGGGATCAAGCGTGCCCAAGTGACCGATTTTTTTCTGTTTCAAAATACCGCGCAGACGCACAACCATGTCGCTTGCAGTAGGTCCCTGCGGCTTGAGAATATTTACAAATCCGTCCATAAGATATCCCTGACCGCTTTAAGCACTTTGTCTACTACATCCTCGAAAAATCCCGAAATCATGCAACCGGCTGCCTTAACATGGCCTCCGCCGCCGAAATAAGCGCATACCTTAGAGACATTTTCCCCTTTGCTGCGCATG
>URVX01000098.1 GCA_900551395.1 uncultured Subdoligranulum sp.
AGGCTGCCGTTGAGAAGCTCTGGAGCGAGATCGAGGTCGGCAAGAAGTATCTGGGCACCGTCAAGTCCCTGACTTCCTACGGCGCTTTCGTCGACATCGGCGGCGTGGACGGCATGGTCCATATCTCCGAGCTGTCCTGGGGCCACATCCGCACGCCGGGTGAGGTCGTGAAGCCCGGTGATCAGATCGAAGTCTTCGTTCTGAAGTTCGATCCGGAGAAGAAGAAGATCTCCCTCGGCTACAAGACCCCGGAGATGAATCCGTGGAACCAGTTCCTCGCGAAGTACTCCGTTGGCGATGTCGTCACCGTGAAGATTGTCAAGCTGGTCGACTTCGGCGCCTTTGCCGAGATCATGCCCGGCGTTGACGGCCTGATCCACATCTCCCAGATCTCTGACCATCGTGTCGAGAAGGCTTCCGACGCCCTGCAGGAGGGCCAGGAGGTCGAGGCGAAGATCATCGACGTCGACACCGACCGCAAGCGCATCTCTCTGTCCATCCGCGCTCTGCTCGTTCCGCAGAACGACGAGGACTAAATTATTCCAATATCGCATTATATTTGGTGGAGCAGGTTTGCCTGCTCCACTTTTTTCAATCGGGAAAGCCCTTCGGCCTTTCCCGGCAAAGGGATGCAGTCCGCTGCGCGTACGGCTGTCCGCTTTTGCGAACGAGCCGCACACTGACGGACTGAGCTGTATTTTCTCCGACGTACACGCCGCCGGAGAAAATGATTCCACTTGATTCGCCAGCTTCTTCCAACCGACGCTTGACGAATGCATGCGCATATGCTACACTACAAACGTACCACGAGCGGCCTTGCGCCCTCGGGGCATTCAAATTCCTGCCGGTGAGGAAGCCGGCCGGAAAATACTTTCAAAACAAAACCAGGGGTGGCATTATGATTCAACTTCATGAGAACAGCATCTATCTCGTAGACGGCCGTCCGGAGGAGAAGGCGTCCATTCCCCAAAACGAAGCGAGAAAGCAGACCATGGCATGGCAGATCCTGCAGGCGCACAACACGTCCGGCGACCCGGAGCGCCTGAAGATCCGCTTTGATGCCATGGTTTCGCACGACATCACCTATGTCGGTATTATCCAGCAGGCGCGCGCCTCGGGCATGAAGGAATTCCCGATCCCGTATGCGCTGACGAACTGCCATAACAGCCTCTGCGCCGTCGGCGGCACGATCAACGAGGACGACCATATCTTCGGCCTCTCCGCCGCGAAGAAATACGGCGGCATCTACGTCCCGGCCAATCAGGCCGTCATCCACCAGTACGCCCGCGAGATGATGACCGGCTGCGGCCGGATGATCCTCGGCTCCGACAGCCACACGCGTTACGGCGCGCTGGGCACAATGGGTGTCGGCGAGGGCGGTCCCGAGCTGGTCAAGCAGCTGCTCAACAATACATACGACGTGAATATGCCCGAAGTGGTTCTTGTCTGGGTAGAGGGCGAGGTTCCTCACGGAGTAGGTCCTCACGACGTTGCCATTTCGCTTTGCAAGGCGGTGTTTTCCAACGGCTTTGTCAACAACAAGGTGCTTGAGTTCGTGGGACCCGGCATCAAAAACCTGTCTGTGGATTTCAGAAACGGAATCGACGTAATGACTACGGAAACCACCTGCCTGTCCTCCATCTGGGTGACGGACGACAAGGTGAAGGAATATTACGCCAAGCACGGCAAGGCGGCAGACTACAAAGAGCTGAAGCCCGCCGACGTGGCGTATTACGACAGCATGATAAAAATCGACCTGTCGACGCAGGAGTGCATGATTGCTCTGCCCTTCCACCCCTCCAACGCGTTCACAATCAAGGAGGTGCAGAAAAACGCCAAAGAGCTGTTCAGAGCGGTCGAGGAGGACGCCAAAAAACAAATCGGCTCCAAAGTGGCGTTCAATCTCACCGAAAAAATCCGCGACGGCAAGGTGCTTGTCGATCAGGGGATCATCGCCGGCTGCGCGGGCGGTCTGTTCGACAACCTGTGCGAAGCTGCTGATATTCTTGACGGTCAGAGCACGGGCGACGGTTATTTCGCGCTGAGCGTTTATCCCGCCAGCATGCCGATAAACATCGCGGTCACGCAAAACGGCGTTGCGTCCAAGCTTTTGGAGTGCGGCGCAATCATGAAAACCGCTTTCTGCGGTCCCTGCTTCGGCGCGGGTGACGTGCCGGGCAACAACGGTCTGTCCATAAGACACACCACGAGAAACTTCCCCAACAGAGAGGGGAGCAAGCCCAACCAGAACCAGATAAGCTCGGTTGCGCTCATGGACGCCCGCAGCATTGCTGCAACCGCGCGCAACGGCGGCGTTCTGACGGCGGCGAGCGAAATAGATTATCGCAAAAACGATTATCTCTACAGCTTCGACAAGAGCGTTTACGACAAGCGCGTTTACAACGGCTTCGGCAAGCCGCAGGAGTCTGAGCAGTTGAGACTCGGTCCCAACATCACCGATTGGCCCAAGATGAACGCTTTGCAGGAAAATATGCTTGTGGAGCTTGCGGCAGTCATACACGACCCCGTCACAACCACCGACGAGCTTATTCCCAGCGGCGAAACCAGCAGCTATCGTTCCAACCCGCTCAAGCTGTCCGAGTTTGCGCTGTCCCGCAGAGTGCCTGAGTACGTCGGCAGAAGCAAGGCGATTCAAAACACCGAGCGTGCGCGCCGCGAAGGCAAATTCGAGCAAAAGCTCCTCGACGCGCTTGCGAAGGTGGACGACAACCCGTCCGAAGCAATCAAAAAGACCAGCTTCGGCAGCTGCGTGTTTGCAAACCGTCCCGGCGACGGCAGCGCGCGCGAGCAGGCTGCAAGCTGCCAGAAGGTTTTAGGCGGCGACGCAAACATCTGCTACGAATACGCCACCAAGCGTTATCGCTCCAACTGCATAAACTGGGGTATTGTGCCTTTCACAATCGATAAGGAAACAAAATTCGATTATCAGCCGGGCGATTTCGTGTTTGTCAAGGGCATACGCGACGCGATACAAAACGGCAAGGAAGAAATCCCCGCCAAGGTGATAACTCAAAAGGGAGTGGAGGACATCACGCTTTACGTCAAGGGACTGACCGCCGACGAAAAAACGATCATTTCCGAGGGCTGCCTTATGAATTATTACGCCGCGCTCAACAGAAAAAACAAATAAAGACATATAAATCAGGAGAAACGAAAAATGGAAAAAATCAGGATGACTACGCCGCTGGTTGAAATGGACGGCGACGAAATGACCAGAATCCTCTGGAAAATGATTAAGGACGAGCTTATTCTTCCCTTTGTGGAGCTTAAAACCGAGTATTACGACTTGGGGCTTGTCGAGCGCGACCGCACCAACGACCAGATCACCTGGGACGCCGCAAACGCCAACAAAAAATACGGCGTGGCTGTCAAATGCGCCACAATCACCCCCAACAAGCAGAGAATGAGCGAGTACAATCTCAAGGAAATGTGGAAAAGCCCCAACGGAACTATCCGTTCCGTACTGGACGGCACCGTTTTCCGCGCTCCGATAACCATAAGCACAATCAAGCCGGTTGTCAAAAACTGGAAAAAGCCGATAACAATCGCGCGTCACGCTTACGGCGACGTTTACAAGGGAGTCGAGCTGCGCACGACCGAGCCGGGAACGGCAACTCTCACCTTTGTGGGGCAGTCGGGCAAAACCGAATCGGTCGAGGTTCAGAAGCTGGATTGCGGCGGCGTTTTCCAGGCGATGCACAACAAGGATACGTCTATCAAATCCTTTGCTCACAGCTGCTTCAGATATGCCATAGACACCAAGCAGGATCTGTGGTTTTCAACCAAGGACACGATAAGCAAAAAGTACGACGGTGCGTTCAAGCAGATTTTCGAGGAAATTTACGAAGCCGATTACAAAGAAACCTTTGAAAAAATGGGGCTGGAGTATTTCTACACCCTTATCGACGACGCGGTCGCGCGCGTTATCAGGTCGGAGGGCGGATATATCTGGGCATGCAAAAACTATGACGGCGACGTTATGAGCGACATGGTGAGCACCGCCTTCGGCTCGCTTGCGATGATGGCCAGCGTTCTCGTAAGCCCCGACGGCAAATACGAGTACGAGGCGGCGCACGGCACCGTTACGCGCCACTATTACAAATATCTCAAGGGAGAGGAAACCTCCACAAATCCTATGGCAACCATTTTCGCGTGGACGGGCGCTTTCAAAAAGCGCGGCGAGCTGGACAATCTGCCCAGGCTCGTGGAGTTCGGCGAAAAGCTGGAAAAGGCGTGCATACAGACGCTGGAGGACGGCGTGATGACAAAGGATCTTGTCAATCTAGTGGACGAGGGCGTCAAGGTCAAATCCGTCAACAGCGAAACATTCCTCAAGGAAATCCGCGCCCGTCTGGAAAAGCTGCTTGCCTGACAATTATTTCAAAAAAGAACCGCTAAAATCGGCGGTGTCATAGGGAATTATCTTTTGTGCATAAGCAAATAGCCCGCTAACTTCGCAAGCGAAGTTGGCGGGCTATACTTTCATTGGGATAGAGCGAAAAATTAAAACTTATATTATTCTCTGCGTTCTTTTTTGGGGAATAACTTTTCGGGGTTTTTGCAATAGGTACGCACAACGCTTCCGCAGTCGCGGCATACCGTTGCGTAAAGCGAAGCCGTACAAAAAAAATATAGCGAAATTTAAAAGATGGCATAAAATGTCATATTGAACTGTGCTATAATGGTATTGTCGGAAGACACAAACAAGGGCGATACCATACGGTAACGCCTTTTTTGTTGACTCAAGCAATGTTGAGGTGATAAAATAATGGCTGACAATCGGATAGCATACGGACTTGCGAAAAAGCACGGAATAGACACTGCAGGCATGTCACCCAAAGAGGTTTGGAAGGCTCTCAAAGAAAAGGGAGTGACGAAAGAAAGTGCAAAGCGCGAATACAAGCAAGGCGTGGCAGCAGAGCGGGAG
>URVX01000099.1 GCA_900551395.1 uncultured Subdoligranulum sp.
AGACAGACAAAAATTGAGTAAGCATTTTCAAGTTATGATTTTGGGCGGAGGTCCTGCGGGCTACACTGCGGCAATCAGATGCGCGCAAAACGGTCTGGAAACTGTTTTGTTCGAGTTCAGGCAGGTTGGAGGCACCTGTCTCAACAGAGGCTGCATACCCACCAAATCGCTTCTTCACGGCGCGGAAACGCTGTGTACGGTGCGCGAGGCGGCGTCTTGCGGCGTAAACGCAACGCTCGAGGGCTTCGACCTCGACAAAATGTACGCCCGTCGCGACGAAGTAGTGTCAAAGCTCAGAAGCGGCGTGGAAAAGCTGCTTAAGGCGCGCAAGGTCACGGTGGTCAATGCTTTCGCAAGCTTCAAGGACGCCCGCACGGTCGTTGCGAACGGCGAGGAGTACACCGCCGACGACATAATCATAGCCGCCGGCAGCGTGCCTACGACTCTCAGAGCCGAAGGGAGCGAGCTGTGCGTAAACAGCGATTTTCTGCTTGAGGGCAACAACGAAATCCCCGACAGCGTGGCAATAGTAGGCGGCGGCGTAATCGGCGTGGAGTTTGCAGAGCTTCTTTCTTCGCTGGGCAAAAAGGTTTTCGTGATAGAGTATTTCGACAGACTGCTGCTCAACATGGACAAGGACGTAAGTCAGTTTCTTGCGTTGTCGCTCAAGAAAAAGGGCGTGTCGATAAACTGCGGCGCCGCAGTTACCAAGGTCGAAAAGACTTCCGACGGCTGCAAGGTTGTTTTCAATACCTCAAAGGGCGAAAGCAGCGTGGAGGCGGGACTGGTCGTGGTTTGCACCGGCAGACGCGCTTATACGGAAAAGCTTGCTCTTGACAACGCGGGCGTGAAAACCGAGCGCGGGGTGATTGTCACCGACGAAAATTTCAGAACGGACGCGAAAGGTGTCTGGGCAATAGGCGACTGCGTCGGCGGCATGATGCTGGCGCACAATGCGGCTGCTCAGGGCGAATACGTCGCGGATTTGATTGCCAAGCGTCACAACGGAACAAATCTCAAGGTTGTTCCCTCCTGCATTTACACCGTGCCCGAAATCGCGGCGGTGGGGCTGACGGAGCAAAAGGCAGTCGAGGCGGGCTATGAAGTGAGCGTAGGCAAATTCCCCATGGGCGCAAACGGCAAAAGTCTGATTGCCGGCAGAGAGAGAGGCTTTGTCAAGCTGGTTTTCGACAAAAACACGCAGAAGCTTTTAGGCGCTACGCTCTACTGCGACAGGGCGACCGATATGATAGGCGAGCTTGCTCTGGCTCTTGCCAACGGTATGGGCAAGGAGGAGCTGGAAAGAGTTATCCGCCCGCACCCTACGGTTGAAGAAAGCATAGGCGAAGCCGTGCTTGCAAGCGACGGACGAGCAATACATTCCCTTTAAAACAAAAAGGAGCTTTGTTTAAAGCTCCTTTTTTTGTTTTGCAGCGGTTTTAGCAAATTGTTCTATGCGGCTGTTCGCAAGGCATTTAAAAGCCGCTTCAATCCTCATCCTTTCGAGCAAACAGACAGCGTTGAGCAAAGGCCGCGCTTTTGTCCCCCGGCGCGGTTTCCGACAAAAAGTGAACGGTTGCGTTCAAAAGCGCCTCGTTGCCGTCCTCAAGGTTGTCGATTAGGTTCCGCCATTGCGCGGGGCTGCCGTCGTAAAAAACGTCTGTCAACGCTGCGCAGCCCGCAAACGCGTCGGCTCCGATATAAGTATTTCCCGTCAGTTTAATGCTTTTAAGACTTATGCAACCTGCAAACGCGTCTCCGGTTATATGCGTTTCACCTGCGAAGGTCACGCTTTCAAGACTTTCGCATTGATTGAACGCCGCATGCTGCACTACATTTACGTTTGACGGTATTTCTATGCTTTGAAGAAATCTGCAATAGGCAAATGCGTGAGCGTCGATGATAATAATGCTTTCCGGCAAGCGTATGCTTGTGACGGAGCTGTTTTGAAATCCCGAAAAGCCGATCGAAACAATCGGCTCGCCGCAGAAGATCGAAGGGATAAAAATTTCCGAATCCTTTGCGGCTCCGACGGACACCGCATATCCCGATATAGCGTTGTTTTCATCGATATACTGAACTTTGGAAAATAGCAAGCCCTCAGTCCCCGACGGGGGGACGGCTCTTTTTTCAATGTGGTCGGGATTTCTTCTGCAGGTTCTCGTTTCTTCGCCTTCGGCGTCTGCCTGTGCGGGCGCAGTTAAAACCCAGTCGCCCCAGTCGTGCGAGTCGTTGACGGCGATTTGCCGCTTTTGATAGTGCGACGGATTTTTAACGCAAAATCTACTCTCCTCGCCCGTTGAAACGCAGCTTGCCGGTTGGGTGACAATCCAATCTCCCCAGACGTGCCGACAGCCTGCGTAAAAAACGGCAATCGCGTTCATTGCAATCGAAATCGATGCAACGACGAAAAAACAAATTATCAATGATTTCGGAACAAACTTGATACGCTCGGGGTTTAAGAAGCCGAGCTGCTCTTTTGTGTCGTCGCGCTGTATTCGCGCAAGGTCGGAGTTGTCGTCGGAAAGCTCCAGCATTGTGACAACGCGTTCCTGCAAGCCGAGCTTATCCAGTTTGTTTGCAATCTGCGACGTCGCGGGACGAAATTTTGCGTAGTAAAGCGTCGGGATTCCTACGGCGTTTACGGCAAAAAACAAAACGACTGAAAGCCAGATAAGTTTTATTCCCGTTGCCAGAGAAACAACCGCCGCAACCAGACTCAAAGCAAAGCCGAGCGTCGAAGAAAGGAGAACGGATTTTATCAGTCCCTCCGCCACAAATCGGGAGGTATATTTGTCCAATAGCTCTTTATTTTTCATGTCTGTGTCGTTTAACTTGAAATAACTCTGATCAATGCTCGAAACAAATTCATCAGCAGTGAAATAATATAGTTAAGGCAGGCGTTTTGTGTCTTGCTGCCTAAGATTCGGCTCCCCAGACTATCGTGTGATACGAATAAATAACGCCGGGCGGGTCAAACGAGTAAGTAATTTCGGAAACATTCCACGTTTCGTCCCAGCCTGTTGAGGGTGCGCTTGTTCGCTGTACGTAAATAGTCAGCTTTGGGCAAAATACGAATGGTGCCCAGCTGATATTCGTCACACTGTAAGGTATGTTGATTCTTCTCAGATTGGTGCATTGCTGAAATGCGTATGCTTCTATGCTTGCTACATGACTCGGCAATTCAATTTCGGTTAATCCCGTACAATTAAAAAACGCGGAATTGCCGATACTCGTCAAAAGCAAAGGCAAGGTTATGCTTTTCAATTCCGAATTACCGGCAAACGCAGAATCTCCAATCCGAACTACCGCTTGTGCGTCTACCACATCCGGAACGACGATATTGCTTACGTTTTTGTTGACCGCCCCGCCGACTGCCAACGTAGAGAACAAGTATTCCGGCGAGGCGGGGTGGCTTTCCAGGCTTTCGAAATACAAGCCTCCTTTTTCCAGCCTGACTTTATAGCAATCCGTACATCTGAACCATTGTTTGTCAGTAACCGAAACCATTGGCTGATAAGAGTGCGACAAACAGGAGTAGGGGCTTTGTACCAGCAATTCTGCTCCTGAAGCTATGCTGCTCCTGTCCTCGTAGCCGTCGCAAAAAAAGCAAATGTGACGGTATCGTTTTGCGACCCCTTCCCCAAGGTCTATGTATCTGTAAAATGTGTGCGACGTATGCCTTAAATTAAATAACGCTGCTCCTTGAACGTCCTGATACTGCATCCCGAAGCTCTTGTAGCCCATAAGAACATTGTGCAGATTCAAATCCCCCAGCCCTAAAAGATGTCCTAATTCATGCGCTATTATATGTACCTTTTTGCCTTCGTCAAAAATCAGTATGCGAAAATTTCCGCTTGTGTTTGGCAAATAGTGTCCTTCATTTTGCCTGTAACCGTATTGGAAAACAGCGTTTACATCGGAGGGAATGTCGGAAGGTCGTTCAGCCATGTACATTATATTGCAGACGGGGCGACCATTCTGCGGCGTTCCGTTTCTTTCCAATGTCACAATCGGCGTCGACGTATCGTACATGATTGCGCTGTTCCACAAGCTCACGGCTTCCAAAATCATACTTTCCAACCCTTCGTCTACGGCAGACCGGTCGATAGTAAACGGTATCGTATTTGCGCCGTAATGCGCGTTATTATACTTGTATCCGTTGCATGTATCTTTTGTACAGCCCGACTCGCAGCTGCTGATAACTGCGGGAATCGAGACGTGAGCTGAATTGCCGTCTATTACCTCATGCGTGTCTTTAAAAAATTCCCGTTCCGTTAATGCCGACTTTGCGCAATCATGACAATCGATTTTTTCGGTTGCTTTGACTGTATGTCGGCAGCTTTGATATGTGTTTGTTGACAGCGTTGAAAATACGGATAACAACAATGCCGTTATAAGGCAAAGTACAGTTGAAAATCTGCAAATTCTTTTCATTTTAAGCTCTCCTTATATTTAATGTTATAATTTTTTTAAATTAAAAAAGCACAATGCAAAACATTCTTATACATTGCGCTGTATTTAATCAATCATAAGTTCCCCCTCCTTATTGATTTGAATATTTAACTTTATTTCTTTCTTTACCTGTAAACACCTTCGAAACAACTTAAGCTGTTGTTAATTTAAGCGCATTATACTCAATAAAATTTAATTTGTCAATAGCATTATAATTTATTTTTTAATAAATTTCGCATATTTACGATTTAAAATGCATTATTTTGACAAATTGTCGGCATAAAAGGCAATAATATACAAGTATAGACATATACGGCATTGCGATAATTTATTAGAATATTCCGTATCGGCAAAAAGGATAAATTTTTCAAATGGCGCTCTGTTTAAAAACCGATAAAAAGGTGAATTGTCAAACTAAGTGCAACAGAAAGAAAGAAAATAGTTAAATAAATCTACGGGTTTTTGGTAATTCAAGAC
>URVX01000100.1 GCA_900551395.1 uncultured Subdoligranulum sp.
GCTCTCATTTATATCGCCCGCAGGCTTGCCGACGCCGAGCTTCCGTTTAACGTAGACATAGTGGCATTCGGGGCGGAGGAATACGGAATGATAGGCTCGTATTTCTATGTCGCGCAGACGCTGGACGCGGAAAATACCTTGCTTTTTGTCAATATAGACATGATTGCCGGCGGAGATATGCTGTATGCTTACGGCGAGGACGTAAGAACAGATTTCGAGGACTTTTTCGTTGAAGCTTCCGAAAAAGCCGGAGTGGCGTTTCCCTTGCGCAACATGCCGGGCAACAAGCGCGTAACGACTATGTTTGCCGGAGCGTCGGGCCTGCCCTATTTTCACGCTGCGCAAAACAGCGATCAGGTTTATTTCAGAAACGCCGGCGTGCCGTCGCTGCTGATTTTTTCGGGCAATATGAGCTCGAAATACTTCGGCTTTGTTGAAGCCGAAAGCTACCACGGCGGACTTTCGCACACGGCTAACGACAATCTCGAGTTTTTCAAAGCAACCTTCGGCAATTCGTTTGTGGACAAAATGCAGTCTGTTGCGGATACGGTAGTGGCGGCATTGTCGGATTCGGCTTTCGCTGACGTAGCGCAAAATGCCGAAAAAGAGCTTGTGTCCGACGTATGGCGCAAAACCGGCGTTCCCACAATCGTTTTCGCCGTGATTTTGGCTGCTTTGGTTGTCTGGGGAATTTTATATTACAAAAAGCTTGTCAAAGACTCAATTTTGGGCGACGGAGCGGCAAACGGAAAGAAGTTCTTTTCCAAGCCCGATGTCGAGGATATATTCGATTTCAAGGATAAGCGCAAATGAAAAAGGGCAGCTGCTGGCTGGTGCAGAACGGCTTCAGCAAAACCGAATCCACTCGGATTTCGTTGGAAAAGCTTCGTCAAAGTCTGGAGTCGAGAAATGTCGACGTGCAGATAAAAAAACACAACCTGCTTCCGCTTTATTTCGACGGCGACGGAAAGGCGGTTTGCGAGGAGAAGCTTCCGGATTTTTGTATTTACTGGGACAAGGACGTCGAGCGCGCCGCAATGCTGGAAAAATGCGGTGTAAGAGTATTCAACAAAAGCAAGGTCATCGAGCTTTGCGACGACAAAAACAAAACTTTTCTCGAATTGTCGGGCAAAAATATTCCGATGCCCGAAACCATAACGTCGCCTCTGCTGTATCCCGCCTTTGACGAATACGACGGGATGTTTGCCGACTACGTCCAGAAGCGGCTGGGTTATCCGATGGTGATTAAGGAGGCTTACGGCTCCTTCGGCGCTCAGGTTTATCTTGCAAGGGACCGTAGCGAGCTTGAAGCCCTGAGAACCAGACTCAAGTATATTCCGCATCTTTATCAACGATTTGTAGCGGCTAGCGCAGGCGAGGATATCCGGATAATCGTTGTCGGCGGCAAAGCGGTGGCTGCGATGAAACGAATCAACAAAAATGATTTTCGCGCAAACATCGAGGTCGGCGGAGTTGGGGAGCAATACGCTCCGAGCCGTGAGCAGACGGAGCTGGCGGAGCGTATCTGCAGACTAATCGGAGCCGACTACATAGGAGTGGATTTGCTTACGGAAGGGGATAAGACTTTGCTGTGCGAGGTCAATACAAACGCGCATTTCTTGTTTATTTCACGCTGCACGGGCGTGGATGTGGCGGGGCTTTATGCCGAGCACGTTTTAAAGGAGATTTATGGAAGCGCTGACTGAGCAAAGAATAAAGGATTTTCTTGCGGAAATTCCCTCCGGCGTAAAAGTGGTCGCGGCTACGAAATGCCGCGATTCTCAGCTTGTAAGGGAGTGCCCGCGTCACGGTATTTTCGCCGCGGGAGAGAACAGGGTGCAGGAGCTTTTATCCAAATACGAGCCGATAGAAGGGCTGGAGTGGCACTTTATCGGACAGCTTCAGACAAACAAGGTAAAATACATAGTGGACAAGGTGTCCATGATTCAATCCTTGGACAGGATACCGCTTGCGGAGAAGCTGGAAGACGAGTGCAAAAAGCGCGGGATAGTCATGCCTGTGCTTGCGGAAATAAAATTCGGCGACGAGGATACCCGCGACGGCATAAGACCCGACGAGCTGTTTGGATTTGCCGAGTATTTAAAGAAAAAAGGGCATCTGCGCTTAAACGGAATCATGACCGTTATGCCGGTGGGGAGCGAGAAAAGCGCCTCGCTTTACTTAAAATCCTTCAGTCTGTTTCAAAAGTTAAAGGAGAATTTCGGCGAGGACATAAAATGGCTGTCAATGGGCATGTCCGCAGACTACAAAATAGCAATCGAAAACGGCTCCAATATGATAAGACCGGGCAGAGCGCTGTTCGGCGACAGGATTTGACGGATGAAAAATTTAATCGTAAGCAAGAAAAATCGGATATTGTTTGTTATTCTCGCTGCAACTGCGGCAGCGATAATTGCGCTTGACCAGATTACAAAGGTTTTGGCGGTCAATGCCAAAGACGCAGGCGCGCTTCCCGTAACATTGATCAAGGGCGTGCTGTCCGTTAGCTATGTGGAAAATTTAGGCGGCGCATTCGGCAGCTTGGCGGGAAGTCATATTTTGTTTTTTGTGCTCACGATTTTGGCTTTGCCCGCTTTTTGCGCGTTGATATTTTTCAGAAGAAATTCAGGCAACGCAGGGTGCTTTGCTTTGGCTATGATGTTTGCGGGGACTGTCGGCAATGCTATAGACAGAGCGTTCAGGGGGGACGGTTTTTTTAACGGAGGCGTGAGAGATTTTATCGCAACGGAATGCTTCGGCAGGTTGGATTCCGTATTTAATGTAGCTGATATATCGCTTGTTGCGGGTGTTGCGCTTTTTATCGCCTCGTTGTTGTTTTTCGACAAGGATTCTTTGCTTGCAGACAGACGGAAAAGAAAAAAGTCGCAAGTCGAGTCGGATAAAGCCGAGCAGTCGATTGCCGACGGGCAAGAGGACGACGGCGGGGAGAAAGATCGGAATTGAAAATACTTTTTTTCAAGGCGGAAAACGGAAACAACACAAGGCTGGATGTTTTTATTGCGGGCGCAACGGATGACTTGAGCAGAGCGCACGCTCTCAAGCTTATCGAAGCGGGATTTGCAGAGGTCAACGGTCAGCTCGAGCTAAAAGGCAAACGTATCGTCAAGGAAGGCGACGAAATTGTGTTGAAAATACCCGAACCGCAGCCGACTGAGCTTAAAGCGGAGAATATTCCGTTAGACATAGTATATCAGGATGAGTGGCTGGCGGTGATAAACAAACAACAGGGATTGACCGTGCATCCTGCGAACAATGTTTATAGCGGAACATTGGTCAACGCTTTGCTTTGGCATTTAAAGGATTTGAGCGGAATAAACGGAGATTTGCGTCCCGGTATCGTCCACAGATTGGACAAGGACACTTCGGGACTTATGGTTGTCGCGAAAAACGACGCGGCGCATACTGAGCTTTCCCGACAGATTGCGGCGAAGGAATGCAGGCGTATTTATTGGGCGCTGCTCGAAGGAGTTGTCAAAGAAGATTCGGGGCGAGTGGACAAGCCCATAGGACGCAGTCCCAAAGACAGAAAGCTTATGGCGCTGCGCCCGGACGGAAGAAGCGCCGTCACGCTTTACAGAGTTCTCGAAAGATTTGAAAAGAACACCTTGGCGGAGTTTGAGCTCAAGACGGGCAGAACTCATCAGATAAGGGTGCACGCAAAATTTCTCGGTCATCCCGTTGTCGGCGACAAGGCTTACGGTTACAAAAATCAGCGCTTTAAGCTGGACGGACAGCTGCTGCACGCAAAGAGGCTGGAATTTAAGCATCCTCATACGGGAGAGACCATGAGCTTCGAGAGCGATCTGCCTGAATATTTCAAAAAAGTTTTGAATCTCCTTGCGTAGCCTTTACATTTTTTTTGTAAAATGCTATTATTTAACGGCAAAGACATGTGCGGGAGGTAGTTTCTTGTCATTTAAAAGCATAACGTCCGCTTCGGCGCTCTCTACGTCGGAAATAAACCAGCTCCTCGACATCGCTTCGGAAATGAAGCGTATAGTCAATTCCCGCGTGAAGCGCGGTCCGCAGCTTTTGGGCAAGTCTTTGGCGGTGCTGGACTTTAAGGGCGACCCTCTGACGGCAAACACCTTGAAGCTGGCATGCGAGTATATGAGCGGTTTGAGCTTCGTGTTTTCGGATTGCGAAAGCGTTGAACGAAGCGTAGCCCGCGCGCAGGCGCTTGGCGCCAATTTTGTCGCGATTATCGACAGTGACGGCAGGTCGGCGGAGCGTGCGCAAGCGTCGGGCGCGCAGATTGTCGACTGCTTTTCCGACGCGTCGGCAGTGAAAATTCTTACCTATCTGTTTACGCTTAAGGAGGAATTGGAAACGCTCAAATCGTTGGACGTTACCGTGCTTGGCGACGTCGGCGACGGTATTTTTGTGGGAGAGCTTGCGTCCGCGCTGGCACGTTATGAGTCTAAGGTTTCCGTCTTCGTCTCGGGGGAACAGACCTTCCTCAAGGAAAAGGGCTGTCGGGTTTACAACGACATCGGCATTGCCGTCAGCGGCTGCGACGCGGTTGTAGACTGCGGCATACGGTACGACGGAGACGAAAGAAAATTTTACGGTCATCCTGCGGGTATTACCGAAGAACTGTTGAAATCGGCTCAGGTCAATGCTCCTCTGATTGGCTGCGAAAGAGTGTTTTCCAAAGAAAAGGGCGAGTGGGCGGCATATCCGCGCAGCGTCGATTACGAACATATAAAAAATCGCCTTGCGGTCTGCATGGCGGCGCTCTATCTCATGTCGAGAAATTGAGCGGAAAATATTTTACAGGCAGGTTTTTTATGGGAAAGAAAAATCAGAACAATTCGGGATCATCGAGAGGCAGAGGAATTTATTCTATAGTAAAGCTTTCGTCATACATCGTTCTTCTGTTGTCTGCCT
>URVX01000101.1 GCA_900551395.1 uncultured Subdoligranulum sp.
GTTTACATAGAATATGTCGTTATCGACAACATGACTATGAATACGCTGCTTTTGTACGCCGCGTTTTTAACGCTCAGGCAAAAGCCGCGCGTGTGGCGCGTTCTGCTTTCGGCTTTGCTGGGAACGGCGTGCGCTTTGGCGCTGCCGCTTCTGAAAGCTCCCGCGTGGGCGGCTTTTCTTTTGAAGCTTGTCATTGCGCTTCTCATGACACTTATCGTTTTGCCGAAATTTAAATTAAAATACTATATTATGTCTAATCTGATTTTTGTGGCATATACATTTGTATTGGGGGGAGCGATTTTAGGTCTGTTTTATATGACGGGCACGGATTTTAAGGCAATGTCGGCGTTGAATTACACTTGGGGCGTGCCGATAGGTCTTTACGCGGCGGGAATAGGACTTTTCGTCTATCTGGCGTTCAACATAACGCGCTATATAAGCGCCGCAAAAAAGAGGGCGGCGTTTATGCGCAAGGTCAGGCTTTCCTTAAACGGCAGAGTGTTCGAGCTAAACGGCTATGTTGACAGCGGCAATCTGCTGGAAAGCGACGGACTGCCCGTATGCTTTGTGCTGGACAAGCGGTTGTCTAAATTTGCGGCGGAGCTGCTGGCGCAGTGGCTGGCGTCACCCGCTTCGAGGGACGAAAGATTCAAGGTCATATATTTCGACACCGTGGCGGGAAAACGGCAGAGAGCCTATGCCTTTAAGCCCGACCTTTTCGAGGTGGACGACAAGCCTAAGGAGGTTTACGCCGCGCTGGCGGGAAAGAAAATGCGCGGCGGCGGGCAATTCGACATATTGCTCAACGCCTCTTTTGACGAGTAAACAAGAAGAAAATTTCAAAAAACAATTAAAGGAAGAAGAAACTATGAAAATCCTCGCTTTTCTTAAAAATCTTTTTGACGTGGGCAGCTGGAAAGAAAAAATAGTTGCCTTTATCTGCGGAGCGGAGGCTTTGCCAAAGCCGTTGACGCCCGAGCAGGAGGCGGAAATGGTCGCCCTTGCGGCAGAGGGCGACGAGGAGGCGCGCGACAAGCTCATAGAGCACAATCTCAGGCTTGTGGTTTACCTTGCCAAAAAATTCGAGAATACCGGCATAGACCTGGAGGATCTCGTCTCCGTCGGCACAATTGGTTTGATAAAAGCCGTCAACAGCTTCGAGCCGGTCAAGAAAATCAAGCTTGCGACGTATGCCAGCCGCTGTATCGAAAACGAAATTCTTATGTATCTGCGCAAGGTGGTGCGCTGCAAGCTGGAGGTTTCTCTTGACGAGCCTTTGAATGTGGACAGCGAGGGCAACGAGTTGCTGCTGGGGGACATTCTCGGCACGGAAAACGACCTTGTTTACAACGACATAGAGGTTTCGGTGGAAAAGGAGCTTTTGAACCTGAGCCTGACCAAGCTTTCCAAAAGAGAGCAGCAGATAGTCAATCTGCGGTTCGGGCTTAACGGCGCGGAGGAAAAAACGCAGAAGGAAGTGGCGGATTTGCTGGGCATTTCCCAGTCCTACATATCCCGTCTGGAAAAGAAAATCATAACCAGACTGAAAAAGGAAATAATAAAAATGGTTTAAGGCGGCATTTTTTTTGTCGGCATTTCGATTTAAAGCGCACTAAAACTAATAAAGAACAATAAAGAACAGGGGCGCGGGTATATTCTCACGCCCGTGTTTTTGGTTTATTGGTTAAATAAATATTATTGCCGAGCAATTCATACGTAATACGGATTTGGTTTGAACAACAACGAAATGACATCGATAAGCCGGTCAAAGCCCGAAAGACCGGGCGCGGACAGATACAGCGCTCCCGTGCCGGTCTTTTCCACGCAAAATTTGTGTATCCCCAAAATGCCGAGAAACAGACAGAGGAAAAAAGCCGCCCGTTTTTTCTTAATTCTTCCGCCCGATTGAATTCCCGCCGCATTTTCCGCTTGTCTGCCGCGTTTTTTGCAAATACCGCGTCAAAAGGTATTTTTCCGCCGCGGTGCCTGCAATATTTTAGTTTTTGTCCGTTTTTGCCTCCTGTAAAAAGTCCTTGTTCTAATAATAACCGTAAATTCTACGGTTGCAGGGCAAATACCGTAGCTATTTAGGAAAATACTTATATGAAATTCAATGAACGGCTTAAAGAATTGCGAAACGAAATCGAGCGGATAAAAATGCTTGCAACAAAAATGAAAGCTGCGGACGACTGCGTGTATTTTTGGAAATAGGGCGGAAGGGAGTCCGTTGAACAAATAGTTCGGTTATCAATTTTTTTCGACGTTTCTACCGACTGTCTGTCGGGAAAAAGCGATTATTGAAACAGCCGTCTTTATGACGGCTGTTTATAAAAAAAAACGGCTTTCGCCGTAAAAGTCAAAATGTGAATCCAAGGTCGACAAACAAAGCCGGAGCGGTATCCGAGCAGGCGGCTCCTCCAAAGCACCCTCGTGGCACACAATGAAATCCGCTTAATGCTGCTGCTTCCGCCCTGACATGGTTCACGGCACACCGTTGCACGAGACCCTGTTATCAACGCTCCTTACTCGTTCCTGCCTCCCACAATGCTTGCCTTCCTTGGCATTCGGCCACGCTGTAGCGGATTGCGTGTAACAGGGCACCGCTAGCTCCCCGCCTATCACATGAGCGCATTATATCATATCCGACTCTTTTTGACAACTTTTTTTTCGTCGCAAAAAGCCGAAAAAGGTTTAAAAAACAAAAAAGAGAAAATTATTATCACAAACAACGGGCGGGACGGGGGCTTTGCCGCTCAAAATGCTGGACAAAAGTCTTTGCGCTGGTGTAAAATAAACAAATACCGTGCCTTTTTCGGCACGGCACCCACAAAAATATTTTGACCGGCGTTTTGAAGATAAAAGGACGCCGGCAGGGACGGTTTTTTATGTACGAAAAAGTAAGTACGACGCTAAACTTCGTAGAGCGCGAAAAAAAGACGCTTGAATTTTGGAAGGAAAACAAGGTTTTCGAGAAGACAAACGAAAAGAACGCAAAGACAACTTGAACATTCGCGGCTCTGCCTTTCTCATACGCTCCTCCATCCTTTTCCATAAGGCATCGACATTGGAAACATACCGCATGTTTTCTTCCATGATGGACAACCAAAGGGATTGCCAACTTTGGAATCGGGCATGGTTTTCCACATCGGCAAGCCATACATCCAATTCTGCCTGTTCCTTCTCCGAAATCTCACACTTGAATTTCCGGATAATCACTTCCCACGGTATATTTTTGTCTCTTCGTACCATTTATGAAACGTGAGACTCGAAAAATGAAGGCATCCCCTAAAAACAAATCGATTTTTTTCCAATTCCCCGATTCCAAGCCATGACAATATCCTGCAAACAGGAAGAATGACTTATTGTAAAAAAATCAAAAAGTTGAACAAGAAACGGATATTCCGCCCTGTTCTGCCAAACGGCGAATCTGATAAGAACGATTAGTCACTTTACCGGTGACAAACTCGGGAATATTATACGATTTCATCAAGCCGGCATAGTAGTCCGCCTCCTTTTGAGGGAGCAAAAACGGTTTACCGGTTTTGCCATCCTTCCCGACATACGCAATGAAAGGACGCGTGTACAATCCATCCAAACGCCTGCTGCTGAACACAACCCATCTTCCGTTGGACGACCACGAATGGTAACTTTCCGTATCATTGCTGTTGAGCGTTTCCGGATAGGAACCGACTCCGGACTTCAAGTCGATCATATACAGGTCGGCATCCTTATGCCAGATCGGGAAAGTGCCATAACCAGACAAAGTACAAAGCATGAACCGACCATCCGGAGAAACTCTTGGAAAAGAAACGCTTTTTCCATTCGCACGAGCATCAAACAGCGTATCCACCTGCGAACCGAACGTTCCGGATTCAGGGTCGAACGAGATGCAGCACAAGCTATAAGCCAATTTTCCAATGGAATCAGGCATCAAGCAAGCCGGAGCAGTGCAATAAAACAAACTCTTACCATCCGGAGAAAAAGAGGGAAACGTATCAAAACTTGACTGCGAAGCGAGTCCGGGCACAGACAAAAACGTATGGCGCTCCACATCGTAAACGATCACATCCGATGCCGTGTCATAAACCTCCGTCCGCTGAGTGGAATGCAACTGCTGGGTCGTCCTATTGATGGAAAAAGCGATGTAACGACCCGAAGGATGCCAATAAGGATAGGTAAAAGCTGATATCGTCTTATCTGTTTTCGTATCCAATAACTCGACCTCGTCTCCATCAACCAATACAGTCCCGGCCAACTTGGCACGCAAGTGGAACAGCATCTTGTCCGGATCATGGCCGCAGAAAGAATGGCAATTCACGCAATTATAGTCCGTCATCTTGTTCTCATAAACAGTCGTTTCATCAAAAGACTCCATTCCACGTTGGTAAATTCCCATTTTGTTCCATAATGCATAGCCAGGTTCTATCAAGCGATATACCAAATAAGGATCAACCGGATCTGCCGCCACATTCTACGATACGGGTTTCCATATCTCCCACCGATCGCCCTTCTTACGCGCCACCGTAACCCGAACGGAATCATCTTTTGCCTCCTGCAAAAGCCTCTTCCATTTCTTTTCCGGAATCCTGACTTTCCCGTCGGGGGCCTCCACCTTGAATTTTACCACTCCTGCTTCCAACAAGACCGACACACGACATCCGTCCGCGCGGACCGTGAAGTTCAACGGAGCTATATTGTACGGGATAGAGGTTTGCGCATAATCAGGAAATAGAACAGGCTTCTCACCTAACCGTTTCCCATTTTTCCAATCCTCCGAACAAGCACAAAACAAAATTGCCGCCACCAAAAAGCAATAAAATCGTTTCATCGCGTACCTTTATTTCTTAAATATCAAATAAAACCAATAGGTAACTCCATACGAACCGGCCATGACATCCC
>URVX01000102.1 GCA_900551395.1 uncultured Subdoligranulum sp.
CCAGCCTGTTGAGCTTTATCTCCTTTGACACGCCGAGAGCCGCCTCGAGAAAGCTGACCGTGACGCTGCACGTGACGTCGCTGCCGCGCGACGTCTGCTGCCTTGCGCCCGAAGAAGTCCGCGCGCCGCCACCCATAAAGCTGCTGAAAATATCGAATATATCCTCAAAGCCCGCCGTCGAAAAACCTCTGCCCGGTCCTCCGAAATTGAAATTTTCGAAATCCATTTCGCCGCTGTCGTATTTGCGGCGGCGCTCGGGATCTCCCAAAATTTCATACGCTTCGTTGCACTCCTTGAATTTTTCGGCGCACTGCTTGTCGTCGGGATGAAGGTCGGGATGATATTGCTTTGCCATCTTGCGATACGCCGACTTGATTTCGTCCTGCGAGGCTGTCTTGGAAACGCCTAAAATAGCATAATAATCTTTCTTTGCCATGTTATCTCTTTTTTCGTGGTTTGTAAAATGTGTTTAAACCGCCAATGCGGACGGGTGACCGTCCGCGTTGAAGCGATTTGTTGTTTTTCGTTTATTCGGCGTCCTTGATGTCGAAATCGGGATTGCCGCCGTTGGAGTCCGAGCCTCCGTTCTGTCCCGCGTCGCCGCCGTTTTGCGCAGCAGACGCGTTCTGCTGATAAAATTTCTGGAATATTTCGGCATTGGACTTGGCGATACGCTCGGTTTCCTTTTTTATTTCCTCTATATCGCCCTTTTCAAGCACCTCTCTGCCCGCCTTGACTTCTGCCTCCAGCTTTTCCTTGTCGGCGGCTTCCAGCTTGTCGCCGCTCTCGCGCACAAAGCTCTCGATAGAGAACAGCAGCTGGTCGAGACTGTTTTTGACGTCAACGGCTTCCTTGCGCTTTTTGTCCTCCTCGGCATACTTTTCGGCGTCCTTGACCGCCTTGTCTATATCCTCCTCGGACAGATTTGTGGAGGAGGTTATCGTCACGCTCTGCTCCTTCTGCGTGCCCAAATCCTTTGCCGTGACATGAACTATGCCGTTGGCGTCTATGTCGAACTTGACTTCGATCTGGGGAATGCCGCGAGGCGCGGGAGCAATGCCGGACAAGCTGAACTGTCCGAGAGTTTTGTTGTCCGCAGCCATGGGTCTTTCGCCCTGAAGCACGTGTATGTCAACGCTGGGCTGGTTGTCCGCCGCAGTTGAAAAGACCTGCGATTTGCTTGCGGGTATTGTGGTGTTGCGGTCAATCAGCTTGGTGAAAACGCCGCCCAGGGTTTCGATACCCAGCGACAGCGGAGTTACGTCCAGCAGCAGCACGTCCTTGACCTCGCCGCCCAGAACGCCGCCCTGAATAGCCGCGCCTATCGCCACGCACTCGTCGGGGTTGATTCCCTTGTATGGCTCTTTGCCCGTGTATTTCTTCACCGCTTCCACAACGGCGGGAATACGCGTCGAGCCGCCCACCAGAATAACTCTGTTGATGTCGGAGGCGGAAACCTGCGCGTCCTTCATTGCCTGCTCCATAGGCTTGAGCGTCCTCTTGACCAGCGTCTCGGTAAGAGCGTCGAACTTTGCTCTTGTCAGGTCGACGTCGAGATGCTTGGGACCGGTCGCGTCGGCGGTGATAAAGGGCAGATTTATGTTTGTCTTTGTTGTGCTGGACAGCTCGATTTTGGCTTTTTCCGCAGCGTCTTTGAGTCTCTGCATTGCCTGCTTGTCTTTGGACAAATCGATGCCGTTGCTCTTTTTGAACTCGTCTACCAGCCAATCGATGACAATGTTGTCGAAGTCGTCGCCGCCCAGCTTGGTGTCGCCGTTTGTGGACAGAACCTCGAACACTCCGTCGCCGATTTCCAGAATGGAAACGTCGAATGTGCCGCCGCCAAGGTCGTAAATAAGAATTTTCTGATTTTTGTTTTCACCCTTGTCCAAGCCGTAAGCAAGGCTCGCCGCCGTAGGCTCGTTGATGATACGAAGCACCTCCAGTCCCGCGATTTTGCCGGCGTCCTTGGTCGCCTGTCTCTGGCTGTCGGAGAAATAAGCGGGAACGGTAATGACCGCCTGCGTTACCTTCTGTCCGAGATAAGCCTCCGCGTCCGATTTCAGCTTGGACAATATCATTGCGGAAATCTCCTGAGGCGAATATTTCTTTCCGTCTATATCTACGGTATAATTGGTGCCCATATGTCTCTTTATGGACATAACCGTTCTGTCTCCGTTCACCACCGCCTGTCTCTTTGCAACCTGTCCGACAAGCCTTTCGCCGTCTTTGGTGAAAGCCACGACGGAGGGGGTGGTTCTGCCGCCCTCGCTGTTGGGCACTACAACGGGCTCACCGCCCTCAAGCACAGACACGCAGCTGTTTGTCGTTCCCAAATCGATACCTATAATTTTTCCCATAATCGTCTAACTCCTTTATTTCATAAATTTCATTATTTATATGCGGCTTTCAGACGCCCACGCACACCTGCGCGTATCTCAAAACCTTGTCGCCGTAACGGTAGCCGTTTGCGTAAACCTCCAGTACGACGTTTTTTTCTTCTTCCTTGTCCGTTTCCCGACTGTGCACGGCGTTTGCTGTAGACGGATCAAACGGCTGCCCCAAAACGTCAATTACCTCCACGCCGCAGTCGGCAAGCACCTTGTCAAACTGCCTGACAATCAGATTGAAGGTCGTCATAGTGACCTCGTCCAGCATTTCCCTTGCCCTGTCGAAGGTGTCGAGCACGGGCAAAAGCTTTTTCAGCACGAACAGCCTGCCTTCGTTTTCGCTGCTCTCCGCCTGCGCGTTGGTGCGCCTGCGATAGTTTTCGAAATCGCTTTTCAACGCGGTGAGCATGTCGAGATAAGCGTTTCCCTTTTCAATCTGCTTTTTAAGCTCCGCCTGCTCCTTTATCAGCTGCTCGTTTTCCTTTGTAAGCCCCTCTATCAGAACCTTGGCATATTCCCTGAGACTTGCTTCGTCCATAGAATCCATATCCTCCGTCCCGACGGCGCGGCTTTCGTTCTGTCCCGCAGCTTCCGACGCGGTTTCTGTCGTATCTTCGGCAATATTTTCCGCCGCGCTCTCCCCGTCCTTTTCGGGAACGGCGCTTTCTTCGTTTATTTCAACGCTTTTGTCGTTCTTTTCAGTCATTTCTTTACTCCTCATCGTCATCGGTCAGAACCTTAGCCACCAAAGTGTTTATATGCTCCAGAACCTTTATCACCTTTCTGTAATCCATCCGCACGGGTCCTATGACACCCGCGCTGCCCAGCGTTTTTTCGTTTACCGACAGCCGCGCCGAAACAACGGAGCAGCCCTCCTCGATTCCCGTTTCCTCGCCGATTTTGATTGAAAAATCAATGCCCTCGCGCGGCTGGGAAACCGCCTTTGCCAATCCGTTGTTGTTTTCCAGACTGGTGAGAAAATGCTTGGCTCTGTCTATGTCGCTGTATTCCGGATACTCGAAAATCTTGGCTCTGCCTTCGGTAAACACCTCGTTTTCGCGATGGTCCGCAAGCCTGACTATCAGGCTGAGCACCTGCTCGTAAAGGCTTCTGAACGAGCGGAACTCCTTTGCCACGATTTCCATAGGTCCCTGTCTGTTCTTCAGCTCCTCGAGGCTTTTTCCCGCAAACATGCGGTTGAGCCACTCGCTCGCCTTTGCCGCGTTCTGCCCGTCGAGATTTTCCGTGCGGATTACGTTGTCCTTGAGCACCTGCGTGTCGGTGACTATGACCACAAGCGCGCTGTCGTCCGAAATGGGAAGCACGGTGATGCTCTTTATGCTTTCGCTGCTTCCGAATGACTTGACTGCCACAGAGGTGTAATTCGTAATATCGGAAATCAGCTTGGCGACGTTTGCCACCACTCCCTCGACGCTGCCCATTCTGTCGGCGTAGCTCTCGAAATATCTGTCGATAAGCGCCGTCTCCGCGCCCGTCAAAGGCTCTGTCTCCATCAGCTCGTCGACATACAGCCTGAACGCCTTTTCCGACGGAACGCGTCCGCTGCTCACGTGCGGCTGAACCAAGTAGCCCATGCTTTCAAGCGCCGACAGCTCGTTCCTGATTGTGGCGGACGAGCAGTCGGGCAGATACTTTTCCTGTATGTCCTTGCTCGACACCGGCGCCGCGTCCTGAATATAATCTTCAACGACGGCAAGCAGAATTTTTCGCTTTCGTTCCGACAAAATCATTTCGCCGTCCTCCTTTTGCAGCGTTTTTTTGAGAGTGTTAGCACTCGCAAAGCATGAGTGCTAACAACTGCTAATAAGATAACACCGCTTTAAAAAAGTGTCAAGCATTTTTAGTATGTTTTGAACAACTTTTTTAAATTTTTCGAGCGGTGTTTATCCGTCAATTATTTTTTGCAATTACGAGAAAATTATTCCCGATTCTTATGCGTTTTTTCTTTTTTGCAGATAGTCGAGAAACCAGACATAGTCGTCGCCGAGCGTGCTCTGCATTCCCGTATCCGACAGAAAAAGCCCGAGCGCGTCGGCGGGACTTAAGCTGTCGTAAAAGGCTTTTGTCGCAGTCAGAATTTCCTTTTGCTTCATGCTTTGAACTGCGTTTTCGCCCTGCTTGTTCTTGATTTCCGCGAGACGCGCAAGCCTTTCCCACTCCTGCCGCTCCAGCTCTTTTGCGCGTTTTTCCAGCTCCTTGCCGTATTCCGCTTCCTTTTCAGCTATGGAATTGTTGTATTTTTCCGCTTCTCTTTTTTCCTTTTCCGCCGCCTTCTTTGCGCTCTTGGCCGTTGCGGTGGTCGTGGATTTGCCCTGCCGCGCCTTGGCGTAGGCGTCCTTGATGCCGCGCTTTTGCTGCGCTTTCGCGCCCTGCGGCTCTGCCTTCGTTTTGCGTGTCGG
>URVX01000103.1 GCA_900551395.1 uncultured Subdoligranulum sp.
CGCGTTTTCTTCGGGAGCGTAAGAGCTCCATTTTTCGTATTTGTCGACAAACCATGCTATATTGCCGCGCCAGACGGGACCGTGAAGCGGGCACACTGTCTTGATTGGCAGCGCAACGGCTTTTTTGAGCAATGCCTGAACGGGCGCGCCGTATTTTCCGACGATGTTGGCGTAGTATCTGCGGGCTTCGGGAAGCTTTTCGCCGACAAAGTTTGTTTCGTCCGCGAAAATATTTCCGTCAAGCGCCCCGAAAGTGCCGAATGCGTCGGCGGAAAACAAAGTGCCGTCGGTTGTGTCGAAGCTGACCATGACCTCCGGCCAATGTACCATGGGGGCGAAAACAAAACGGAAGGAGTGCCGTCCCGTATTCAGCGTGTCCTGCTCGGTGACGGTTTTTACGTTGAGCGCCGCATTTTGTCCGAAAAACTCCGCTATCATGGACTGAGTTTTGGCGTTGCACACGATTGTTGCGTCGGGATATCTCAGCAGAAATTCAGAAATGCACGCCGCATGATCCGGTTCCATATGGTGCACGACAAGAAAATCGGGACTTTTCCCTTCAAGCAGCGCGGCGAGATTGTCGAAATAGCGTGCGGATATTTCTTTGTCCACCGTGTCGAAAACAACGATTTTTTCATCGAGCAAAACGTAAGAATTGTAAGAGACTCCGTTTGTCAGAGGGTAAACATTTTCAAAAAGCGCAAGTCTGCGGTCGCTCCCTCCAATCCAAAAAAGGTCCTGACTTATTTTTTTGTAGCAATACATAATCAAATCTCCTTATCGAAAATTTACCTGTTTATTTTAGCATGTTTGAGGGCTTGTAGCAATAGACGGAAATGAAAAAAATAAATGAATTTTAATTTGCATATTTCTATAATTATAAATTTATTTCACCTGTAACTTGTTTCATGCCCTTGATTTAAAGAAAAAATGTATATTTATCGAAAAATGCTTGCAAACGTCAGTTAATTGTGCTATACTCTTGCGGAAGTATTCGCGTACTTTTATTCACAATCAAGGTTACGGAGGAAAAAGACGTGACAAACCGACAATATACAGCCGGCGACATACAGGTGCTCGAAGGACTCGACGCGGTGCGTATGCGCCCCGGTATGTACATAGGCACGACGGGCGTCAAAGGACTGCATCATATTCTTTGGGAAATCGTTGACAATGCCGTAGACGAGGCAGCCAACGGTTTTGCGGACAAAATAAGCATTGTTTTGAACACGGACAACAGCGCCACCGTATCGGACAACGGCAGGGGCATACCCGTCGACATACATCCGCAGCTGAAAATCAGCGGCGTGGAGGTGGTTTACACGCAGCTGCACGCGGGCGGCAAATTCAACAACGAAAATTACAGCTATTCCGGCGGACTGCACGGGGTGGGCGCTTCCGTCACCAATGCGCTGTCCAAGTGGCTCAACGTGGAGGTTTTCCGCAACGGAAAAAAATATTGCCAGAGCTTCCACAGCTTTTTCGACGAAAAATCCGGAAAGGTGAAAAGCGGCGTCCCCGTCAAGCCTTTGGAGGAGACGGAGCGCGACGGCAAAGACCCCGAGCACGGAACGCGCGTGACCTTTCTTCCGGACAAAGAGGTTTTCGGCAACGGAATTTTTAATTTTGACACGATAAACAAGCGCATCAAGGAGCTTGCCTTTCTCAATAAGGGCATCGAGTTCTGCATTACCGATCTGCGCGCTTCGGGGGAGGACGGAGAGCCTTTGGGAGCTGTTTATCGCTACGAGGGCGGGCTTGCCGATTTCGTGAGGTATCTCAACGAAAACAAAGCCGTGCTGCATTCGCCGATATGCTACTCCGCAGGCAACGACGTCATGCTCATGGAGTTTGCCATACAGCAGACGACGGGCTATTCGGAAAACATATTTTCCTACGTAAACAATATTCCCACGCCTGAGGGCGGCACGCACGAGACGGGCTTCAAGGCTGCGATGACCAAGGTGTTCAACGACTACGCGCGGGAGAAAAAGTTTCTTAAGGAAAAGGACGACAATCTGATAGGCGAGGACTACCGCGAGGGCATGACTGCGGTTCTGTCTGTCAAAATGAAAAACGTACAGTTCGAGGGGCAGACCAAAACCAAGCTGGGAAACGTGGAGGCGAAAACCGCCTGCGACGCTTTGACTCAGCAGGGCTTGTACGAATTTCTGGCGTCTCATCCCGACACTGCGGAGGTGATTATACGCAAGGCGGTGTCCGCGGCGAAGGTGAGGGAGGCGGCGCGCAAGGCAAAGGAAATCGCTCGTACCAAGAACACGATTCAGAACGCCAACCTGGTCGGAAAGCTGTCAAGCTGCACCTCACGCGACTACTCGTCAAACGAGCTGTTCATAGTCGAGGGCGACAGCGCGGGCGGCTCGGCGAAGCAGGCGCGCAGCAGAAAATTCCAGGCTATTCTGCCGCTCAGGGGAAAGCCTCTCAATTCAGAAAAAAAGCGCGTGGATCAGGTGCTTGCAAACGAGGAAATAAGAACCATTATTTCTGCTCTCGACACCGGCATAGGCGAGGAGTTCAATCTCGCCAATCTCAAATACGACAAGGTCATTATTTTGTCAGATGCCGACCAGGACGGAGCGCACATCAGGGCAATTCTGCTCACGTTTTTCTACAGATATATGCGCGAGCTGCTTGCCGAAGGGCATGTTTATATAGGAATGCCGCCCTTGTACAAGGTTTGGAAAAAGGACAAGGTGCTTTACGCATACGACGACAGCGAGCTTGCCGACTGCATAAACGAGGTGGGCAGGGGCTACACTCTGCAACGGTACAAGGGATTGGGCGAAATGAATCCCGAGCAGCTTTGGGAAACCACTTTAAACCCCGCCACGCGTACGCTTATGCGGATAACCGTGGACGACGCCGCCGAGGCGGAGAGACTGATTACGACTCTCATGGGCGACACTGTGGAAGCGCGCAAGGCTTACATTATCGAAAACGCCGATTTCAACAAGGAAAAGGACGAGGTTTTCGACGAGTATATAAAATAACGACGGGTGAATAATATGAAGCAACTGGAATTTTCGGTAAAGGAAACCTCCAAGCTGCCCGACGGCAGCACACTGCTTACCAAAAATATGAGCGACATAATGCACGACTCCATGATGCCTTATGCCGAATACGTAATCATGGACCGCGCCATCCCGCGCGTTGAGGACGGCTTGAAGCCGGTTCAGCGCAGGATTTTGTACTCCATGCACGAGCTGGGACTCAAGCCGGACAAGCCTTATCGCAAGAGCGCGGCGGTGGTGGGCGACTGCCTTGCAAAGTATCATCCGCACGGCGATACTTCCGTTTACGACGCTATGGTGCGACTGGCGCAGAAGTTCAATATGCGTATGCCGTTGGTTGACGGTCAGGGCAACTTCGGCTCTATGGACGGCGACAGCGCAGCGGCAATGCGTTATACCGAAGCGCGGCTCACGCCGTTGGCGCTGGAAATGCTGCGCGACCTGGATATGGAAACGGTGCGCTGGTGCTGGAACTACGACGACAAGCTGCAGGAGCCTGAAATGCTTCCCAGTCGTTTCCCCAACATTCTGGTAAATGGCAGCAGCGGCATAGCGGTGGGACTTGCCACCAACATACCTCCGCACAATCTCGGAGAGGTCATAGACGGCGTAGTAGCTTACATCGACAAAAAGAACATTTCCTTGAAGGAAATGATGAAAATAGTTAGAGGTCCCGACTTTCCCACCGGCGGCTATGTCGTTGCCGACGAGCTGGAGCAGGCTTACGAAACGGGAAAGGGAAAAATCACCATGCGGGCGAAGGTGCACATAGAGGTGCTGCCCAACGACAAGAAAAATCTGGTGATAACCGAGCTGCCTTATCAGGTCAACAAAGCCGACCTGCTTACCAAAATTCTTGCGCTGCGCGAGGACAAAAAGGATTTGCTTGCGGGCATTGCGGAAATCGTGGACGAGTCGGACAAGGAGGGCGTGCGCGCCGTTGTCAGGATAAAAAAGGATTACGACCCGAAAAAAATCCTCGAAATTCTTTTCAAGCACACCAATCTTCAATGCACCTACGGCATAAATATGGTAGCCATTGCGGACGGCAAGCCGCAGCAGATGGGGCTGCTGGACATAATCGCCTGCTACACCAATTATCAGCGCGACGTCGTTTACAACCGAACTAAATTCCAGCTCAAAAAAGCTAAGGAACGCGCCCATATTCTGGAGGGACTGATAATAGCCATTCAGAATATTGACGAGGTGGTGGCGATTATCAAAAAGTCGCAGTCAACCTCCGAAGCTCGCCAGAATCTGCGCAGCCGATTTAACCTCACGGAGGTTCAGGCGGACGCTATTCTGGAGCTGAAGCTTGCGAGGCTGACCAAGCTGGAGATAACCAAGCTGGCGGAAGAGCTGGAGGATTTGCACAGACAGATTGAGGAATTTCAGCGGCTGATAAACTCCAAGCAGGCATTGATGGAGCAGGTCAAAAGCGAGCGTTTTGCAATAAATTAGCATTACGGCGACTCACGACGCACGGTGATAGTCAACCACCTGGAGGACGTGCGCGTGCCCAGCGAGACGGACGAAAAGGCAGTGGAAAGCTTTGTCGTGGGGCTTACCGCCGACGGACTGATAAAGTGTATTCCCGCCAAAAACTTCGCGTTGTCGGCAAAGGACGCCAACGACAAGCTTACGCCCGCAAATCTGCACACCGAGCTGTTTTCCGCGTTGTCCACAAGCAAGGTTATGCTGTTCTCCGACAAGGGAAATTGCTATCAGACCACGGCGGACAAGCTGACGGAAACCA
>URVX01000104.1 GCA_900551395.1 uncultured Subdoligranulum sp.
TCAAACAGGGGGCGCGCCTATCCCCGTCCGTCTGAGCAATCCTCACCAGCAAACAACAAACAAAAACAAAAACAAAGACGAAGCGCTGGAGCGTGCGCTCGCCGAGCAAAACAAGCTGAACGAGCTTGCGGCTGTCAGCGCGCTTGCCCGTCTCAATGTGGATTTTGCCGTCCAGCAAAGCGCGGGTGGAAGCGGCGAAGCGCTGCTGTGCGCTCGTGAGTTTGCAGGGGACAAGCCTTTTTTCCTGCTCAACTGCGACGACCTTTTTTTGAGCGAGGGGCAGCCGGCGTGCGCTCAGCTTGCCGAGAGCTATGCCGTCACGGGTATGTCTACGGTCGGGGCGGTTAAAAGAAGTTCGGGACTTAGCAGCTACGGAGTATTGAAAACCTCTGCGCGCGAGGACGGTGAGCTTGACCTGAAGGAAATTACGGAAAAGCCGCAGTCCAATCCTCCGTCCGATTTGATTGCCGCAGGGCGATATATATTCAATCCGTCTGTTTTCGAGGCGTTGGACAAAACGCGTCGTTTCGGACGCGAGCTAAGGCTGTCGGACGCCCTATCGTTGCTCTGCCGCGCCAAAGCGGTTTGCGCGAAGAAAATAAAAGCCGGACGCTTCGACGTGGGCAGCCGAGCGGGATTAGCTGCGGCAAACGCGGCTTATGCCTTGAGTCTGGACAAGGCGGGCTTTCTGACAGAGCTTGCGGAGGCAGGGCTTGTCGCTTCGTTTTCCGAAAAATAAATTTCCGCCGCCGCAAAGCTGCTTCTGCGGCGGCATTTTTTTGAATAACGCGCGGAACCGAAATTTTTCCTTATTGTTCAAAAATGCTCTAAATTAATAGTAGGGTAATTAAAATCTATTGATAACGATAATCAAAACGGAAATAAATCAAAAAGTCTTTTTATTCGGGGTGCGATAGAAAGTTGATTTAAAATTGAGTTTAAAACGTGTGACGCTCGACTTCCTTTCAACCATTTGAGCAAAAGAAAAGCGATGACGGCGGCAGTTGACCGGTAGTTCGTTTAAAATATCGGTATTAGCCAAACGGGAAGACTGAAGTCTTCCCGTTTTCACCAATGTTGTTTTTGAGGTTTTACGCATCAATAGTTGCCGCTGTTCTGCTCTGCTTCGACAATATCCGCGCTTGCTAAATCATCGGAGCTTGTTTCAAACGTCAAATCTGTTATTGAAACCGTACCGCTTATGCTTTCGGTAAGATTGAGCGCCATTTGGGCGTTGAGAGTTTTGAGTATCATGTTTTCGTCATGAGTTATATTCAGCGCAACCGTACCCAAAGTGGGGTTAAAGCTTGTCAAATCCATTTCGAGGAAAAATCTGTTGTCGGCGTAGCCGTAATTTTTGAAAACTTCCTCGATTCTGAAAGGATTGTCGGGAGCATTTGCAACGGCGTCGCTTATTGTGCCGCAAATAGAATCGGACAGGTCTGTCATAAAATAAAGTATGTCGAGTCCTTTATCGGCAAGCTCGTCGGACGCTATTTTAAGATAACTGGTTTTTTTCTCGGCGCCCGAAAACGCTTTGTTTATTGTGTCAATGCGTTTTAAGAGTATGAAATCGCTTGCCGTGTCTAAATACATGTAAGCGACGTGAGAGCCTCCGAGCAGCGAAACATTGTTAAATACACCGATAAGCTTTCCTGAAATTTCCAATTTGACGACTGCGGTTATTCTACCGTTTTCGTGTATGTCTGCCGTGATGCTGACGGGCACGTCTTTAGACAGAAGCGTAATTTGCACCTTCGCTATACCCGACGCATATATATGACGCGTTTCCACTGTGTTTAAGAGGACGTTCAGCAGGTCGGGCAGGGAGTCGAAGGAGACGTATTGGTCTGAAGCGCCGACGCTTTGAATCAATTCTTCGACGATGCCGTCCGAAGCTCTGCTTCGCGCCGTGATGTCGGCGTCCGCCGTTATGCTGTCGTAGCCTCCGATGTCGGTCAGAGAAATACCGCTTGCGTTGAGCTTAAGCCCGTCGCCTTCGCGGGACAAAGCCAGAGAAAATTCTCCCAATCCTTTTAAAAGCGAATTTTCGGCGATTTCTACATTGAGAGTTCCGTTTTTATATGAAATGCTTTGAAGCGCTTGCACGAGGTTTATTTCGCGCAAGGCGTCGCCCGTGCCCGAAAGCTTTTCAAGCGTTTGGTTGAGCATATCGCCCAGCGCGGGAACAAGCTCGGTCGCACGTGCCGCAAGAGGGGCGAGCTGCTTTACGGAATCGACTGCTATTCTTGCCTTTAAGCCGTTGTAATTCACGAAAACGGTGCCTTGCGGAGCCGTGTCCCGACTTTCGCGCGAATAGTATGCTTCGAAAGTCGTCTGTTCTCCCAAAACTGCGTCGGTCAGACTCAGTGAAAGCAAGAGAGCGGTCAAATCGTTGTTCTCGGTCAACGCGAAGCTCAAGGAAACCGCAAAGGCGGTCTGTACCGAAATCGATTGACTCTCTTGGCTTTCGTCCGGCTGCGTTTCGCCTGCGGCCGGTTTTTGCGTCGTAACGCTGCCGCTTGCTTCAAGCTGCCAGCCGCGCGCTGTTGCAAGGTCGAGCGCTACGTCTATGTAGTCGTCGGCAAGCGCGTTTAAGTCGAGGTATTCCCCCTCTCTGTCGAAGGGATAAAAGCCTCCGAAGTCGCAGAGAGTCAACGTGACCGTTATGCTTTCGTATTCGGCGGATGCGCTGCCGAAGGCAAAGCCGTTTTCGGTGATATCGAAAACTGCCGAAATATTCAGCGGCTTGCCGTCGACAAGCAGACTGAAATTCAGAGCGACCGCTTTTTCGGTTGTAGAAAAGCCGTCGGCTATGTCGGCGGGGTCGAAGGTTATTTGCGCTTTGGGGAACTCTATTCCGAGCTTTTGACTGATTTTGGGGTAGAGCTGCAACAATCTTACTACGTCTGCCTGCGCTTCGAGCGCGCCTATCTTAACAAGAGCCTTGCCGTATTTTTCGGGTCCCGCCGTCGTTTCGCGCACATCCGAAAAATACAACGCCGACACTCCCGAGCACTCGGCATACACTTCGCCGTTGAGTATATCCAAGCCGATTTTCGCCTGCACGTCATTTATGTTCGCCTGAAACGCCAGCTTGTAGTCCGTGAACATATCCAGAAGGTCGGTTACTTCGGGAAATACCGTCGCAGCGTCCAATTCCGAAAAGTCGGGTTGGGCGCAGGGAGAAACCTTTATTTGGGTTTTGCCGACGCTTAAAACGACGCAATCGGGATAATATTTGCCGTCTGTTTCAAGGACGCGCGCTTCGAGCAGCGCCGTGCCGATATTTATTTCAAAAGCCGTAACCTTTGTCCCGTTTTCGTCAAAGTCCGTTATTCTCAGGCTGTCCGCAATGGTTTTGAGGTCAAGCTCGACCGAGCCCAACGCTTCCAGCAAAATTCCGAGATTTTCGTCTCCGATGAGAGGAACGACGAATTCAATCAGCTTTTGCACGCACTCCGCATCCGTTTTGAGCTGCAGTCCGCCGTATTTGAATTTTAGCGTGCCTGTTTTCGCTTCGATACCAACGTAAACGGCGTTTTCGTAAAGGTCGGGGACAACCGCCTTGATTTCTCCGTCCCAAAGATTGACGGAAAGGTATGCCGTCGTGCCGCCCGCGTTTATTGCCGCGTTTATCATAAAGCTTTCGTCAAGAGGAAGCAGGGGAGCTCCGTCTGCGAATGCTTCCGTGTCTTCAATAAAAGAAAACTCGTCTGCGTCGCCCTCAAACGGGGAAAGACGGACAGCGGCGCCGCCGAAAAGACCTTGAGCGTCGACAAATGTCAGCTTGCCTCCTTCGTCTGAGAAATTCAGCCGTATTTCCATCTCCGCTGCGCACAGCACCAGAGAAATTCCGTCTTCGGTGACCTGGGTGCCTGCGGAAATTTTTATACTTTCGCCGTCGGAAAGGAAAGACTCGAGCAGCTCGGAAAGACGCGGAGAATATCTGTTTGCAAGCTGCTTGAGCAGATATCCCTGTCTTGCGAGGTCTTTTTGCCCGAACATCACATTGAAGTCGCCGCACGAAAGGAACAGCGCCGTTTCTCCGACACGGTCGGGCATGACGGACAATTTCAGCGACGAGTCGGCTATCGGACGCGCCACCAGCTTTGCCTGTAGGGCTTTGAGGTCGAACAGCAGTCTTGCGTCATAGTCGTCCAGCTTTGCGGCAAGGTCGATTTCAAAGCGCTCGTTTATCAGCTCCAACAGTCCCGTACCGTCGGGATAGCTTTCCGTGTCCGAGACGGGGGAATAATCGAATTCGTCCGAAAGGGAAATTAAAATCTCTTTTTCACCGACGGGCAGGCTGATTGAGCGCAGGGAAATTCCTTCGTTGCCTGCCTCAAGCGTCGCATTGCAAACCAAAGCGCCCGCATTGAAGGAAGCTATGTAAAGATTTTCCTGTCTTGAGACGCCGTTCCAGCCCAGCTGCAGAGAGTCGGTCAGACCGCCGGTCAGACTGAGCAGGTCTCTCACGTATTCAAGCTCGTAAAAACGATTGAACAGCGTGTTGAGAAGGTCTTTGTACGCGAATTTCATTTTCAGGTCGTCGTAGCGCAGCGCAATCTGCTTTCCGTTGATTTTAGCGTATATATCCGCGTCGCCCGCGCTGACTGCGGCAAATATGTCGCCGCCGTCCGTAGGCAGACTTAGGTTGGCGGAAAGCAA
>URVX01000105.1 GCA_900551395.1 uncultured Subdoligranulum sp.
TCAACGTCGGGCTTTTAAATTAAGTTGTTTTTTCAGATGACAAGCGCTCTCGTCACGCCGGAAATACCCTTGAGGGCGTTTATAGCTTTTTCGTCCGCTTCGGAGTTGAGGTTGAACAGCGCCGCGCCGTAAGCCTTTTTGGTTTTTACGACAAAGCCGACTACCTTGAAGGGCGCGAGGATTTCCTGCGCTTCTTCGCCGACGCTCTCGTCGCCCTTGAACAGAACGACGACTCTCTGAGCGCCTTTGGCGTCCAGATGAACTGCGGGGTAGTTGACGGAATTGACGATGTTTCCTTTTTCCACAAAGTTTACTATCTGCTTTGCCGCCATGATGGCGCAGTTGTCTTCGGCTTCTGCCGTGCTTGCGCCGAGATGCGGGGTGCAGATGATGTTTTTGCGGTTCAAGAGTGCGGAGTTGGGGAAGTCGGTCACGTATCTGTTGACCTTTCCGCTCTCGCAAGCCTCGATTATGCTGTCGTCGTCAACCAGCTCGCCTCTCGAGCAGTTGATTATGTTGACGCCGTCCTTCATCTTGGCTATGCTTTCGCGGTTGATGAAGCCGCGCGTTTCGTTGGTGAGGGGCACGTGGAAGGTCAGATAGTCGGCAAGCGCGAACATATCGTCTATGTTGTCAAGTATTCTCACGTCTTCCGAAAGGGTGGAGGCAGCCTCTTTGGTGAGATAAGGGTCAACCGCAAGCACCTTCATGCCCATGGCGAGAGCCGCGTCGGCAACCAGACGACCTATTGCGCCCAGTCCCATGATACCCAAGGTTTTGTCCTTGATTTCGCTGCCGGCGAAAGCCTTTTTGCCGCCTTCTACCTGCTCGGCAACGGTTTTCTCTCCGTCGGAGAGACCGTTTGTCCAGGCAATGCCTTCGGCAAGGCGTCTGCCGCACATGAGCATATCGGACAAAACCAGCTCCTTGACCGCGTTTGCGTTTGCACCCGGCGTGTTGAAAACCACCACGCCCTCGTCCGCATAACGGTCGAGCGGAATGTTGTTGGTGCCCGCTCCCGCTCTGCCGACGCAAAGCACGGAGGGGGCGAGATTGTATTCATGCATATTGAAGCTGCGCACGAGTATGCCGACAGGCTCTTTGGCGTCTTTGGTCATTATGTACTTGTCGGCGAAAACGCTGTTTACCAACGGGCTGATTTCGTTGAGTCTCAAAATTTCTTTCATTTTTTGTCTCCTTCAAGCTGCGGAATTCAACCGTTTTCTCTTTCGAATTTCGCCATAAACTCGACGAGCGCTTTGACGCCCTCGATAGGCATTGCGTTGTAGATGCTGGCTCTCATGCCGCCCACAAGCTTGTGACCTTTGAGCGTGCACAGACCGTGCTCGCCCGCTTCCTTGACGAACTTCGCGTCGAGGTCTGCGTCGCCCGTGACGAAAGGCACGTTCATGATGGAACGGTCTTCCTTTCTGACGTAGTTTTTGAACAGCTTGCTGTTGTCGATGAAGTCGTAGAGCAAAGCGGCTTTCCTGTTGTTGATTTCCTCCATGGCTTTCACGCCGCCGATTTTCTTAAGGTGACGGAAAACAAGCATTGCCACGTACATGGAGAAGCAGGGCGGCGTGTTGTAAAGGCTCTTGTTGGCTGCCTGAATGCTCCATTTGAGCATGGTGGGGCAATAGGAGAGCTGATTTTCCTTGTCGTCAACGAGGTCCTTGCGGGCGATGACGATGGTTACGCCTGCGGGAGCCACGTTTTTCTGCGCGCCTGCGTAGATAACCGCATAGTCGGACACGTTGATTTCTCTGGAAAGAATTTCGCTGGACATATCGGCGACTATGGGCACGTCGGTTTTGGGCACGAAATTGTAGCGCGTGCCGAAAATGGTGTTGTTGGTGCAGATGTGGAGGTATTCGGCGTCGGGACGTATATCCAGCTTGCGGGGGATATAAGTGAAGTTTTCGTCCTTGCTGCTTGCCGCTACGTGAATATCGCCGAAGCGGGAAGCTTCCTCATAGGATTTCGTGGAGAAATTGCCCGTAAGGACATAGTCGGCTTTGTTGTTTTTGCCGAGCAGGTTGAGAGGCACTGCGGCAAACTGCTGGCTTGCGCCGCCCTGCACGAACAGTATGTAATAATTGTCGGGCACGTTGAGCAATTCTCTCAGGCTTGCCTCGATTTCGTTGTTGACTGCTTCGAAAGCCTTTGAGCGGTGGCTCATTTCGGTTATGCTCATGCCTGTGTCGGCATAGTCGAGCATATCGCGCTGGACTTCCTGCAAAACCTCGAGAGGAAGAGCGGAGGGGCCTGCTGAAAAATTGTAAACTCTTTTCATGATTTTTCTCCTTGAAAAATTATTTGCAAAATCTAAAGGCAAGGTCTTGTGCCGACCACGCCATACCGCTAATATTATACATATTCGCGGCGAAAAAAGCAAACATAAAATTCCAAATAAAAAGAAAATTTGTTTGTGTTTGTGCGACATTTGGGTTATAATGTATATATGACAAACGTATTCACGGAAAACAATGCGGAGGGGAAAAATCCCCCCTCCAAAAGCAATAATAAAAAGACCGCAAAGCCCTCCAAAAACGGCGCGCAGAGCAAAAGAGCGGCAGACAGACAGCAGGCAAAGCCGGACAGGCGCGCTTTGGACAGGGGGGCAAAGAGCAAGACCCAAAAGCAGCAGGGCAAGCGCGGAATTCAGACCGCTTATCCTTTGGCGTTTGCGAGAGAGGACGCGCGCGGATTCAGGACGAAACCGGACAAAAACGAAAAGGTAAAAATTATTTTTCTGGGCGGCGTGGGAGAAATAGGAAAAAACCTGACCGCCTTTGAATATGCCGACGAAATAGTGGTCATCGACGCGGGACTTACATTCCCCACCGACGAAATGCCGGGCATCGACACGGTTATACCCGACATAACTTATCTGAAGGAAAACCGCGAAAAGGTCAAGGCGATTTTTCTTACGCACGGACACGAAGACCATATCGGCGCCGTGCCTTATCTGTTAAGGCAGGTGGACGCGCCCGTTTACGGCTCGAAGCTGACTTTGGGGCTTTTGTCCAACAAGCTCTTAGAGCGCAGGGTGGAGGGCGACCTGAGAGAAATACGCGACGGACAGATTGTCCGCACGAAATATTTCTCCGCCGAGTTTATCCACGTGTGCCACTCGGTTGCGGGCAGCATGGCGATTGCGTTGAGGACGCCTGTGGGCACGATTTTCCACACGGGCGATTTCAAAATCGATTACACTCCGATAGGCGGCGAAACGATGAACCTCAACCGGTTTGCCGAGATAGGAAACGAAGGCGTATTGCTTCTGCTTGCCGAGTCCACCAACGTGGAGAGGCCGGGCTACACGATGAGCGAGGTGGTTGTCACCTCCACACTGCGCAAGCTGTTTGTGGAAAATATTTCCAGAAGGATAATCATCGCCACCTTTGCCTCCAACGTGGACAGAGTTCAGCAGATTCTCGAGCTTGCCAAGGAGTTCAACCGCAAGGTGGCTCTGGGCGGCAGGAGCATGCTCAAGGTTATCGAAACGGCGATAAAGGCGGGCATACTGCATTGCGATCCGAGACTTTTCATAGACATAGAAAAAGCCGAAAAGCTCAAGGACAGCGAGGTTGTCATACTTGCTACGGGCACTCAGGGCGAACCCATGAGCGCGTTGACGCGCATGTCCAGCAACGATTTCAACAAGATACGCGTAGGCTCCAACGACACCATTATCATCAGCGCGTCTCCTATTCCGGGAAACGAAAAGGACATAACAAAGGTCATAAACAATCTTTACCGCATGGGCGCGGTGGTCATTTACAGCTCGCTTGCCGACGTGCACGTTTCGGGACACGCCTGTCAGGAGGAGCTTAAGCTTATTCACTCGCTTTTGAAGCCCAAATTCTTTATGCCCGTTCACGGTGAGTACAGACATCAGAAGCAGCACGCGCGCCTTGCCGCCAATCTCGGTATGCCGGAGGACAACATTATCATACCCGAAATCGGCAACGCGGTGCTTTTGTCCGACAAAAAAATGGCTGTCAAGGGCAACGTGACCAGCGGGATAGTGTTGATAGACGGCTTGGGCATAGGGGACGTGGGGGACGTGCTGCTGCGCGACAGGATTGCGCTGTCGGAGGAAGGCATTCTCATTGTGCTGGTTGGGGTGGACACGACGCAGGGCGTGGTTTCCAGCGGTCCCGAGGTGATAAGCCGCGGCTGTATCTACACGGGAGACGACTCCAACAATTATATCATCGAGGAGATAAAGGCTCTGTCCCTCGAAGCGCTTGAAAAGCTTGACCTAAAGGAACTCAACATTTCGGACGCCAAGCAGCTTATTCAGCGCGCGGTGAAAAGCTTTTTGAAAAGAAACCTCCAGCGCTACCCCATGATTATCCCCATTATTTTAGAGACCTGATTTTCTGCGCGTTCAAATATGAAAACCAAAGAAATACGCCGTCCCGAGCTGCTTGCTCCCGCCGGCAACATGGAAAAATTTTTCACCGCGCTGCACTTCGGGGCGGACGCGGTTTATCTTGCGGGCAAAAGCTTCGGACTGAGAGCCTTTGCCGACAATTTTACCGTCGACGAAATAAAATTCTGCTGCGAC
>URVX01000106.1 GCA_900551395.1 uncultured Subdoligranulum sp.
CCAGAAGCCTTCCTTCAATCTCTTTTTTGCCTGTTTAGCATAAGCTTTGAACAATGAATTTGCCATAAAAAACTTTCTCCTCTATCTGTTTGATTTTTTGCCGCGCGAAAAAAGCACACGGCGTTTTTTTAACGACATGAAAAACGACGCAAAACAAAAATTTGCGACTGCTGGCGTACACTTGAATTTTCGGCTTTTGCGGTTAAAAAGTTTTCTGCAGCAAATTAAAAATGTTTCTTAAAGCGTTTTTGATATTTTTCGTTGGGAAAAAAAATTTTGTAAAGCCGCATAAACTCGTTATGCGGCTTTATCCTGTGTAAAAAGTAAGAATTCGGTTTTGTTCAATCCTTGGAGTTGCGTTTTCTCGCTGCCTCCGCCTTTTTCTTGCGACGGACAGAAGGCTTTTCGTAATGCTCCTTCTTTCTCAGGTCGCCGATGATACCGTCTCTGGCGCATTTTCTCTTAAAACGTCTCAATGCGCTGTCCAAGGTTTCGTTTTCGCCTACTCTGATTGTGGACATGTGATTTCGCCTCCTTTCCGCGAACGGACAAATTTCGGATAAAACAACCGACTTAATTATCATATCCCCAAACGTGAATTTTGTCAACACTTTTGGAGAATTTTCTCGAATTTGTTTTTGCTTTCGTAAAATTTCTCAAACAATTTTTATTTTATTGGCTTGAGCTTGGCGGTGAAGTGTCTGAGTATGTTAGCTTCTTCCACTATCTTGTAGCCCTTAACTCTGCCGGCATGCTCTTTTATGCTTATCAACGCGTCGGCAATAACGTCGAGGTGAGCCTGCGTGTAAACTCGTCTGGGTATGGCGAGCCTCGTGAATTCAAACTCAGCCTCCTGCTCCTTGCCCGTCACGGGGTCGCGGTCCAGCATATAAGAGCCTATGTCGCAGCCGCGTATGCCGGCTTCCAGATAAAGCTCTAAAGCAAGCGCTTGTCCGGGATACTCGTACCAAGGGATGTGCGGCAACAGCTTTTTGGCGTCCACGAACACGCCGTGTCCGCCTACGGGCGACTGATAGGCTATGCCTGCGTCGTCAAGGCGCGCGGCGAGATACTCCATCTGACCGATACGATATCTGAGATAGTTTTCGTCGATACCCTCTTTGAGACCTATAGCAAGCGCTTCGAGGTCTCTGCCGCTCATGCCGCCGTAGGTCACGAAGCCTTCGAAGGAAATGCAGTTCTGCTTGATTTTTTCAAACAGCTTTTTGTCGCGCGCGCCCACGAGACCGCCCATGTTGACAATGGCGTCCTTTTTGGCGCTCATGGTAAACACGTCGGCGTATTTAAAGCTTTCGCGGACGATTTCCGCAATCGAGCTGTTTTTGAACTCGGGCTCGCGCTGCTTGACGAAATATGAATTTTCGGCATAACGCGCCGCGTCTATCATGAGAGGTATGTTGTATTTTTTCGCCACCGCCGCAGTTGCCCTGATGTTCTCGATGGAAACGGGCTGACCGCCTGCGGAGTTGTTGGTTATCGTCTGCACTATGACGCCGACGTTTTCCGGACCGTATTCTTTAATCAGCTTTTCCAGACGCTCCACGTCCATATTTCCCTTGAAATCGGCGCGCAGCATGGTGTCCAACGCTTCGGGAACGACGCAGTCCACGGGGATTGCTCCCGTCAAAGCCACGTGCGCTCTCGTCGTGTCGAAGTGCATGTTGGATATGGAATATTTTTTGCCCTTGAGCAGAATAGGCAAAAGCACCTTCTCGGCGGCGCGTCCCTGATGAACGGGCTGTATGTATTCGAAACCGAAAATTTCTTTGGCGTTTTCTATCAAATGCTGATAGCTGGTCGCGCCCGCATAGGATTCGTCTCCCATCATGACGCCCGCCCACTGAGCGCTGCTCATAGCGTTGGTGCCGCTGTCCGTCAGCAGGTCGATATAAACGTCCTCCGATTTAAGCGCAAACACGTTGTAGTCCGCTTTTTTAAGCCTTTCCTCACGCTCTTGTCTGGTGAGAATTTTCAAAGGCTCGACGCTTTTGATTCTGAAAGGCTCGGGAATATACTTCATCATAATATGCTGTCTCCTTGTCCTATTTTATAACCGCGCTCTCGCAAAACGGCTTTACGTCTCTATTATACTCTCCTTTTCCGCCCCTAAAAAAGTTTTTGAGTGAAAATTTTTTTAAACCTGTCGGGTGACGTTTTCCGCCTCTCCGATTATCCCGTCAAAAACGGCGCCGCCAAGCCTTACGTTCAACAGACTGTCGGTCGGACAAGGCTCCCTGACAAACACTCTGACGTAATTGGGAGTATATCCCGAGACGTATCCGTTCGCGCGCTCCTCCGTGAGCACCTCGTCCGTTTTGCCCGAATTTTTTGCAAGAAAATCCGCTTTCAGCCTGAGCTTCAGGGAGCTTAGCCTCTCCGCTCTTTCGTCGCTCACACGGGAGTCTATCCTTTTCATGCGCGCCGCAACGGTGCCTTCGCGCGGCGAATAGGGAAACACGTGTATATCCGAAAAGCCTACCCTTTGACAAAAATCCAGAGTTTCCTCGAAATTTCTTTCCGTTTCGGTCGGAAAAGCCACAATCACGTCCGTCGTAATGCCCGCAAGCGGAAATCTGCCGCGAATTCTCTCCACCGCGCGCATATATTCGTCGGGCGTATAGTGCCTGTTCATTGCCTTGAGCACATCCGCGCTGCCGCTTTGGAGCGACAAATGAAAGTGCGGGCAGAATCCGCCCTCCTCCATAGCGTCCAGCAAAGCGTCGGAAACGACGTTTACCTCCAGACTGCCCAGTCTTTTGCGCGCAGGCACATGCTTCAATGCGCGGCACAGTCCGGCAAGATTGGTTCCGATGCTTTTACCGTAAGAGCTTATGTCCACGCCCGTCAAAACTATTTCTTTGGCGGAGCTGTTTTCCGCTTCCTTCACCACGTCGGCAAGGGCGCGGCTGCGACTCCTGCCGCGCAGATAAGGAACTATGCAATAGGAACAGAAATTGTCGCAGCCGTCCTGAATTTTGACGAAATCGCGCGTTTTGCAGTGCGCGGCGAATATTTCATCGTCGGGATAGCGGTCTGGAAGCGCCTCGCGCAGGCTGCCGGTAGAGTTTATCCTCGCTATCAGCCCCTGCTTGTCCGCCGTGCCCGACACAAACGACACGTTTTCTCCGAACTGACCGACGTCATGCTGAGCCGCGCAGCCGCACACGAGTATCCGCGCGGCGGGATTGAGTTTTTTGCAACGCGAAACCGCCTGCCGCGATTTGCGTTCCGCCTCGTTGGTCACCGCGCAGGTGTTTATGATAAAAATATCGGCTTTTTCCAGCCCCTCCGCCGCCTCGAAGCCGGCGTCTCTCAATGCGGAAACAAGCTGGCGGCTTTCGTATAAGTTGGTCTTGCAGCCCAGCGTAAACACGCTTACTTTTTCTTTCATATCAGATATTGTTCAAACGCTCGTTGAGAATGCTGAGCGCGTAAAGCCCCGCGGTTTCTGCGCGCAGAATACGCCTGCCAAGCGTCACGGAAACAGCTCCCGATTCCTGCAGAAAGCTTGCTTCATCGCCGTCGAAGCCGCCCTCGCTGCCCACTATCACCGCCACGCGGGTAAGAAAAGGCCGCTCGTCCAGCGCGCGGGTGAGAGTTTTGGATTTCTCGTTTTCGTTGCACAGCACGACAAGGTCGAAGTCCTTGAAAAAGCGTGGCAGCGCGCGCAAATCCTCCGCGGCGAAAACCTCCGTCAGACTTGCCCTGCCGCATTGCTTGCACGCTTCTCTGGTTATTCTGTTGAATCTTTCTATTTTCTTTTCGTCCGCCGAAGCAACGGTGTTTCTGCTCACAAAGGGGCGTATCTCGTCCGCGCCCAATTCCACCGCCTTTTGCAGACACCAATCCATTCTGTCCCCCTTGATAAGCCCCTGAAACAGCGTTATCCCCACGTCGTTTTCGGAGACGCAGCAGGAGGCGGAAAGAATTTTAAGAAGTGCGCAATCCCTTTCAAAGCCCTCTATTTCGCATTCGCAGTCTCTGCCGTCGTTGAAGCACACCACAAGCCTGTCCCCGACCTTCATGCGCAGAACTCTGCTTATGTGCGAAAACTCCTCGTACAGCCTGATTCTGCCGTCCTCGACGCAGTCGCGTTCTCCCGCGAAAAATCTTCTCAACCTCGTCATCGCGCGTCTTCGGGAGCGACAAGCAGCGCCGCGCTCCACTCTCCTTCGGTCAAGGTTTCCTTTATGCCAAAGCCGTTTTTTTCAAACAGCTCCAAAGTCTTTTCCAGTCTGTCCCTGAGTATGCCGCTGACAACCACATCGCCGTCGTTTCGTGAGTACCCGTCCCGAAGGCAATGCCGCTGTTGAGCAAAAGAACAGGCTTTTCAGACCGACACTCCAGCCAAACGGGACAGACGACGATTTTTCCGAAGTCGACCGGTCTGAAGCTCTTTCTCCAATTTTCCAGCCACTCGCCGTCGTCGCCGTAAGAAACGGAAATTTTCAGCGAGCCGCAGTTTGCGACATATTTTTTCAGCTCGGAAAGTCTTGCCTCAACCGCCTCCGTTACGCTTTCCTCCTTTTCGGGAGAAAAAAAGCCCTTGACG
>URVX01000107.1 GCA_900551395.1 uncultured Subdoligranulum sp.
ATCTTGCGGCAATAGAGGCAAGCAAAAGTCCGCTTGTAAAAAGCCTGACATACAAACGCACGGATTTTGAAGAGCTCAACCCCGAGCTGTTTCCCGAGCTTCCCGAGCTTTACGAAACGACCGCTGTCGTTTCTTCGGCTTTTTTCAGTCAAACTATGAATTCTGACGATAACGATATTTCGATTGAAGACTATTACGACAATTTCGGAAGATATGTGATAGCCGCCGGTCCGTCTTTTACAAAAAACTCGTTTAATTTTTTGTTTTACACAAAACCCAAGCTTCCCGCCGAGCAGGATTTTTTAAGACAGCTGCAAAAAATGTATAATGACCCCGACAAGGAAGCTGATTGGCTTTATAAAGAATTGGAGGCATTTTTCGGTTTTGAGGGATATTTTTATCATTTCGGTACGTACTCCGAGCATTTTATCAGCTACGAAATGACGTACTTTTACGGTTACGATATGTTGGATTTAACATTAAAAAAAGCTGAGGAAGTCGAGGATTCCGACTTAATTTGGGGGTATCTCATCGAGCCGAACGTTAGCTTGTCAAGATATATAAATATTGAAATCATGCAGAACGACTCTGCGACTTATTTTACGGCACACAGCGCTCGCGGAAAATATTATATATACACAAGTAATATTTATGAACAAAAGTAGACAAAGCTGACGCAATCGGCATAAGAATATTTGCTGACATCTATCAAAGAAGCTATTAAAATAAAGAAAATTAAAAACAGGGGGAGAGAAAGAATGAAAAAAGTCTGTTTGTGGGGATTGGCAGTTCTTATGGCGCTGTCGCTGTTTGTCGGGCTGGTCGGCTGCGACAAGCGGGAATATGTTGAGGTATATGAGGCTCGTGAAGGGAGCTGGATTTACAACGACAAGGTGACTTTCTTTTGGGGAGACAATGCGGACGGGCTTACGCTTGAACAATACGCTTTCGGCTGCAAAAAGGTAAAAGTTCTCAAAAAGGTGGCGTCGCAGACGTTTCCTTACGAAAGCGGCGAAATGCTGCTGAATACGGAGCTGTTGACGTCGGACGATATACAGGACGCCGAGCTAAGGCAGTTTGCAGAGCAAACGAAAGAAAAGATGTCTTTAAAAGAGACGGAGCGTGAGAAAAACGCCGTGTTCAATCAGGAGTGCATAAAAAAGCTGGGGCTGACAGGGAGGTTTATCCTGACGGGAGATTTGGGAAGAATCGTCTCCCAACGCGCTAACGAATACATGACGATGGAGGACTATCTTGCGGCAATAGAGGCAAGCAAAAGTCCGCTTGTAAAAAGCCTGACATACAAACGCACGGATTTTGAAGAGCTCGACCCCGAGCTGTTTCCCGAGCTTCCCAAGCCTTCAGATTTTTACGAAACGACCGCTGTCGTTTCTTCGGCTTTTTTCAGTCAAGCTACGGATTCCGACGATAACGATATTTCGGATGAGGATTATTACGACAATTTCGGAGGATATGTACATTCTGCCCGTATTGACTTTGCCGACGATGTTTTAGGCAAAAAATCCGACGACCCCGCAGAAAATGAATTTTTAGATTATTTGCGCAAAAAAAACAAAGAGCAGGGGAAAGACGCTGATTGGCTTTATAAGGAATTGGAGGCTTTTTTCGGCTTTGATGGGTATTTTTATCACAGGAAGTATTTGGAAACCTCCGTTACTTAAGAGCCTACATATTTTTATGGCGAGGATTTATTGGATCTTTTTATGATCAAAGCAGAGGAAGTAAGAAATTCCAGACTTATTACAAGCGTATATAGTTCACTAAGCTTTTACCTGTCTACTTTTATTAATCACAAAATAATAAACAATATATAAAATGTTTTACGAGGTGACGTATGAAAGCAAAAAAAGTTTCTGTATGTCTGATTGCATTGATATCGGTTTTGGCAATTTTGGTTGACCCACTGTTATCTAATGTAAGGATAAACGATTTTTCCGAGAAAATTGTTTTGGGCTGCGGCTTTGCCGGCGAAGAAAGTCTGTCCTTGAAGCAAATATCAAAGGCGGCGGCGGAAAATGCCGGCACAACCGTGTCGGTAGAATTTAAAGAAAGCTTCGGTGAATCTGTTTTGTTTGCGGAGTTGATGGAACAGAGGAGCTCTGTGCCTGAAGGCATGGAGGACGCTTTCATATTGAATTTGAGGAATCAAAGGGAGTATTTTTACAAAACACAGTTAAAAAATTTTATTGACGAATCAGGCATGAGCGAAATGCTTTTTGAAAAGCTGTACTTGACAAACAGCGTCAAGCTGCGCACCGAAGACATGAACGAGGGCGAAATAGCCGATACGATAAATAAATTGATCCGCTATGACAAAGTTTCGGCTGTTTCTGTCGAAAATCATATTTTTGAACAATCGTTAAGTACAGAGTCGGAAATCATGCCTATGAGCAGCTTTGGCAGCTGGGAGGATGAGACGTTAGGTTCAATGAATGCCGGGTTTGTGGCTGAAGACGACTTTGCGTATAAGGGGCATGGCGTAAACGTAGGAATTATCGAGCCGTCTGCCATCGATCCGAATGCTTTCGACGGAAGAAATGATTTGCCCGACATTACCATAAATTCCGATTGGCAGCAGGGTGACGAAATGAGTGAGCACTCCAGACGAGTGACAAGAATTATCGGAAACATGGCTCCGAAAATTTCATTGTATACCAGAACATTGACTGATAGTAATTTTACGTTGTTTAAATCGATATTTGATCAAATTAAAGCGCAGGTCAACGTAATAAACTGCAGTTTTTCATTTTTGGAAATGATAATTGATAATCCCGGAACTGAAAATGATGTAATCAATTATCCTGTAGGCAAATATTGCAATATCGAAGGAGAAATAGATCAAATTATTAAAGAAAACTTGGTGGTCATAGTAAAGTCTGCCGGCAATAACGGCGACGGAATCACTTGCTTCGGAAATGCCGCAAATGTGATTACCGTCGGGGCAACCGACTATGAAGGAAATTTAGCGAGTTATTCATCTAAAAATACAGACAAAATGGCGGCAACGAAGCCTACGTTGGTGGCAAACGGTATGCCGCATATTCCCAAAGAGACAATATGGTTTCACGACGACGGAAACATGGGAACCAGCTTTGCCGCGCCGTTTGTGACCGGCACTGTCGCAATTATGATGAATAAAAAACCGACGTTGAAATTATATCCGGAAATGGTGCATTCCCTGCTTACTGCAAATACCTCTACGTCAAATTACACAACCGTACCCGAAAATGCAAACGGATTTTTATCCGGAGTGGGAGCCGGTGTGCTGAATGTTGGTAAGGTTCTCGATAATATAGACAACACACTGATGTTTTCGTCCCACAACAAAGCTTCCGGAGATTTTGCGGGAGGAATGACGGCGCATCCCGGGCGGGATTTGCCTTTTAACGTCCTCAGAGTTTCGGTATTCTGGTATGCAAATTCTTATAGTGATGATGTAAAAGGTTTTCCGATAATAACCAATTTCGAAGTGCGGGTTTACATAGGCGGAAATCTGATTGCATCTGCGCAGAGTCACGGGCAGAATTATATTGTATTTGAACAGATAATATATAAAAGTCAGCTGTTGTCGGGGAACCCTTTGGTTCAGGTGTATTATATTTCGGGAGGCGAAGATGGGATAATTGACGTCGGCTCGGCTGCGTACGTTTGGCTGATGTGATTTTTGCCGGCACGAAACTTCTTTTTTAAATTATGCCGAAAACGCTTGACTGATTTTGCTCTCGTGCTAAAGTATAACAAAAGAGTATTTTATGCTTCCGCAAGACGCAAACTATACGGAGGCAGAAATGCGGAAATCATTAAACGGAGGTCAAACTTATGGTGAAGGAAATTTTAAACGGAGAGTTCGAGCGTGAAGTTCTGGACGCGAAAAAACCCGTAGTCGCGGATTTTTGGGCGCCCTGGTGCGGATATTGCCGCAGAATGGCGCCGATGTTCGACAGGCTTGAGCAGGAATACGGCGAGAAGATAGATTTTGTGAAAATCAATGTGGACGACCATGCGGATATAGCGCGCGGACTGGATATCGATACGATTCCGCGCCTTGTGCTGTTTGTTGGCGGCGAAGCAAGGTCTCAGGCGACCAACCCTTCTTCCCAGACCGAGGCGGAGGATTGGCTCAAGGCAAACGGCGTGCTTTGAAGTCGGTGCGGCATGAATAACAAAGTTTATGACGTAATCATTGCCGGCGGCGGACCTGCGGGGTACACCGCCGCTTTGTATGCGGCGCGCAGCGGCTACACCGTTGCCGTTGTCGAGCAGCAGTCCGCGGGCGGGCAGATGGCGACCACCGAAAAGGTGGAAAACTATCCCGGCTTCGAGGACGGGATAGACGGCTTCGAGCTTGGCGAGAGAATGCGGCGCGGTGCGGAGCGCTTCGGCGCCGTCTCGATTTACGCGCGGATAAAATCCTTAGACCTCGAGCCGACACCGAAAAAAATCAAGACCTCGTCCGGCGTGCTTTTC
>URVX01000108.1 GCA_900551395.1 uncultured Subdoligranulum sp.
AAATTTATGACGCAGAAAAAAACAATAGCATTGATTATACTCGACGGCTTCGGCATGTCCGAAAAGACGGAGGGAAACGCGATTGCGGGCAACGCTCCCTTTTTTGATTTTCTCACCAAGCAATATCCGTTTTGCACGCTTTCCGCAAGCGGCGCGGACGTCGGACTGCCGCGCGGTCAGATGGGCAACAGCGAGGTGGGGCACCTCAATATAGGCGCCGGCAGAGTCGTCTTTCAGGATTTGCCGAGAATAAACAATTCTATATATGACGGAAGCTTTTTCGAAAACGCGGAGCTTGTCGCCGCATGCGAAAAAGCCAAAACAACAGGTTGCAAGCTGCATATTATGGGGCTTGTGAGCGACGGCGGCGTGCACAGTCACATGACGCATATTTTCGCGTTGCTGGAGCTTGCCAAACGGCGCGGAGTGCCGGAGGTTTTCGTGCACTGCTATATGGACGGGCGGGATACCCCTCCCGACAGTGGCTTGGGATTTGTCCGTCAGCTCAACCGTAAAATAAAGGAAATCGGTATCGGAAAAATCGCCACGGTGTGCGGTCGGTTTTATGCAATGGACAGGGACAACCGTTGGGACAGAATAGAAAAGGCGTACGATATGCTTGCCCTTTCTAAGGGAGAACGCGCGTCAGACGCGGAGCAGGCGTTGCGGGAGTGTTACGACAAGGGCATTCTGGATGAATTCGTGCCGCCTACGGTGATTACGGAAAACGACAAGCCCGTCGCCGCCGTCGAGGACGGAGACGTCGTTATTTTCTTCAATTTTCGCTCGGACAGACCGAGAGAGCTGACCAGAGCTTTTACGGAAGACGGCTTTAACGCTTTTTCGCTCAAGGGCAAAGCAAGAAAGGTGACTTGGGTGACGATGACGCGTTATGACGAGGCATTCAAAAACGTCCGCGTCGCTTTCAGTCCGCAGGAGCCGGCTCAGACCCTGGGGCAGGTGCTGGCGGAAAAGGGCAAGAAGCAGCTCAGAATAGCGGAAACGGAAAAATACGCGCACGTGACGTTTTTCTTCAACGGAGGGGTGGAGGAGCCCAACGACGGGGAAAAACGCGTGCTTATCGATTCTCCCAAAGTGGCGACCTACGACTTGCAGCCGGAAATGAGCGCTTATTTCGTGTGCGACAGAGCGCTCAACGAACTGGAGAAAAACGATTACGACGTCATGATTCTCAACTTCGCAAACTGCGACATGGTTGGACATACCGGAAATTTCGAGGCGGCAAGGCAGGCGGTCAAGGTCGTGGACGAGTGTCTGCGTCGGCTTACCGAATATATTTTGGCTCGAGGAGGAGTTTTGCTTGTCACCGCCGATCACGGCAACGCCGAAATGATGACGGACGCAGAAGGCAAGCCGCATACGGCTCACACGACAAACAGAGTGCCTTTTGTCCTCGCCGGCGTGGCTTACAAGAACAGGAGGTTAAGAAGAGACGGCAGCCTGTGCGACATCGCGCCTACGCTGCTCGAAATAGCGGGCATAGAAAAGCCCGAGCAGATGAGCGGACGCTCTCTTTTGGAAAAGTAAAGGCGAAGCGTATTAATTGCGGAAAAATACTTGCAAATTTTTCGATGTTGTGATATACTGCTCAAGCATTGTATTGGAGGTCAAGATGATTTCAACCTTGTTGGCGGCTTCCGCCGGACTGATATTGGGTATCAGAATAGCGCTTATGTCTTTGCTGCTTTTGAGCGCTATCTGTATTATAGTGTTTGTTATGCGCCAGCACGGAGAAGAGGACGGCTTGGGAGCAATCAGCGGTCAGACCGAAGCGCAGGACAGCTTTTACGGCAAAAACAAATCCAAGAGAAAGGAAAGCAGGATGAAGCTGTGGACCATGATTTGCGGCATAGTAATAGCCGTTTTGAGTATAGCTTGGTTTGTTGTGGAATTGCTTGTGTGACAACGGACTTGACGGCAGAGCTTGAGTTCTGCCGTTTTTTTATTGAAAAAAAGGAAATCATTTAAAAATGAAAATCGTTGCAACGAACAAAAAAGCCTATCACGACTATTATGTTGTCGACAGCTTCGAGGCGGGGATAAATCTTGTGGGCTGCGAGGTCAAGTCGGTGAGAGCGGGCGAGGTGAACCTCAAGGACAGCTATGCCGTCATACGCGACGGGCAGTTGGTGCTCGTTTCGACTTATATCAAAAATTACGACAAGGGAAGCTTTTCCAATGTGGAAAGCCGCCGCGACAGACGCCTGCTTATGCACAGGCAGGAAATCATGCGGCTGCTGGGAAAGGTCAAGGAAAAGGGCTACTCTTTGGTGCCGCTGAAAATGTACTTGAACGGCTCGTTGGTCAAGGTGGAAATTGGTCTTGTCAAGGGCAAACAGCTTTTCGATAAGAAAAGAGCAATAGCCGAAAGGGACGCGGAAAGAGACAAGCAAAGACAGCTCGCGGATATGCGCAGATGACAGTAATCATGCGCGTTTCCATACGGCGCGAAAAAAATTTTAAAAAGTGCGTCAAAATCCTTTTCAATCCAATCAAAGTTTGATAAAATATAAAAGCGTCGGAAAACACCTCCGCGTTTGCTACTGTGGCTCAGTCGGTAGAGCAGCTGATTCGTAATCAGCAGGTCGCCGGTTCGAATCCGGCCAGTAGCTCCATCTTTGTTGCAGAAAAAGACTGCGACGACAATGAAAGCCCTGAAAACGTCGGTTTTTCGGGGCTTTTTGTGCGGCTTATGCTATTATATAGAAAATAAAGGGAAAGGCAAATTTCTTTTTACTGAATTAAAGACAAAATAATAAGTCGACATTTTACTAAGAAGTAAGATATCGGCTTTTTATTTATATCTAATTATGCTATAATATAAAAAACGAATGGTGAGGAGTTATGATAAATGATTGCTAAAATAGTTGATAAGGATAAAAGAGAATATTATTCTACTGTTTTTGCCATATGCGAAAACGGTTTTGACACGGCAGTAATAGTTTATGATGAGGAGAAATATCAGTTTTCATTCGTTAAGGTGTACAGATACACAAAAGGTCTTGTTCGTGGCGTTTTTATTATTGATTGCGATGAAAAAGATTTTGTAAAGAATAGAAATATAAAAATCAGTTCTTTTAAGACAATAAAACATATAAGCGGATATGATTGGCTGGTTGAAAATAATGAACTGTTTATCAATATATTTAAAAACCAACAAGTAGACGAGTGTTATAAAAAAAAAGCAGCAGAAATGAATAAAGGCATAGTTATAAATGAATGGACGCTTGTAAAAAACGAGCAGGACGTCGAGAATTTAATGGAAGCGGCATGGGGATTCCATGACGGAATAATTGAAAAAATAATTTTTAATGATGAATATGATAATGCAGAAGTAGTCTTTTCCGGTTGTTGGGGAAGTAAGGTTTCGTTGCTTTTTCAATTCGACATAGAAATACATTTCGTAAAATATTCGATATTTTCTGGAGAGATCATGGATTCAAACGTGTTTTTTGAAAGCGGGTTTGTTTATTGGGTAGATGATTACAGTATTAAAAGTGAAGCAGAATTAACCAAGGCAAAGGATAGTAATTATTTTAAAGCGAGAGCTTTGTCGTGGAAACAAGAAACGGAGTATTATACCGAAGATTATGAATAGGGAGAGCGGAGGTGTTTATGGGAACAACGGATATAGTGCTCTTGATTTGGGGGCTGATATGTTTTTTGTTGATCGGTCAGGGGTGTGCATCGGGATATATCGGCAACAGATTTTATTCGGCTTGGTATGAAACACATTTTCTGATAGAAAAAAAGGGCGTGACTAAGTTGATTTATTTCAAACCAAAACATTTTGGCAGATATACTTTGTACGAAGTTTTTCGTTTTTCTTTTTTCGTTTTGTTTTTCACAGACATAAATATCCCTCTTTTCATATGCTTTTTCATATGCTTTATAAAGTATTTTACAGATTTTGTATTATATAAGAAGGGATAAGGGATGTCAAGGCAGGTAAATACTGGTTTAAGGAAATATTAAACTAAATGTCAAAATGTCTGGAACAGGCGGGTCAGGACCGTAAAAATAATACAGCATAAAGCACCGCAAAATGCCGGCAGAAAAGCAGAAACAAGGGTCCACCATTTACTTTTTGTTTCTTTATACAGTGTGATCAGGGTAGTGGAACAGGGCCAGTGCATCAGGGAGAAAAGCAGGACGCAGACAGCTGTTTTCCAGGTCCAGCCATGTAACAGAAGGATCTCTTTTAACTGTCCCATATTTTCAAAATTTGTTAGGCTTCCCTGGGCTGTGTAGGCCATAAGGATAATAGGAAGAACGATTTCGTTTGCCGGAAGTCCCAGGATAAAGGCAGTTAAGATCACCCCGTCCATCCCCATAAGACGTCCAAGAGGGTCTAAAAACCGGCTGAAACGTGCAAGAAGGCTTATATTTCCCGGAGCTGTATTAGCCATGATCCACAGGAGAAAACCTGCAGGAGC
>URVX01000109.1 GCA_900551395.1 uncultured Subdoligranulum sp.
AATCCATTGATTGGTAGCGGTGCTGGGATTGTAATAATAAATGCAGCCGTAGGTAGGGTCCCAGCCGTTGAGCGCGTCCTGCGCCGCTCTTAAACATTCGTCGTTTGTACCCAGATTGATTTGTCCGTCCGAAACGGCAGTAAACGCGCCCGGCTGATAAATCACTCCGCTTATAGTGTTGGGGAAGCTGCTGCTCTTGACTCTGTTGAGCACAACTGCGGCAATAGCCACCTTTCCCGTATAGCTTTCGCCGCGCGCCTCGCCGTAAATGCAGCAGGCGAGAAGATACAGATTGCTGTTACTCGTGGAGCCGCTGCTCGTTCCGCTCGACGAAGACGAGAGACTTATTCCCATTGCGGCGGCAGTCTTGGTTCCTACAATGCCGTCTACCGTAAGTCCGTTTTTTCTCTGAAAATACTTGACTGCGGCAAGCGTTTTGGAACCGAAAATACCGTCGACCGAGCCGGTGTAATAACCCCAGTTCTTCAGCTTGGTCTGTATTTTTCTGACCGTTTCTCCGCTGCTGCCCTGTTTTATCACCGCCGCGTCCGCAGTAGCTCCGATGACGACCAGCGCTACGCATGAAACCAGCAGCACGAGAGCAAGCATAATGGTGACGGTCTTAAACCTTTGGTTGTTCACGTTTTTCCTCCTTGTTTCAAAAAGAATATTTTTGCTTTTAGTTTTAGGAAAAACGCCGTTTTTATGTATCAATCCTTCTCGGACTTGAATTTTTCGATTATTTCCTTAAGCAGAGAGCGATAAACTACTCCGTCCGAGCCGTTATCCGTGCCGTTTACAAAGCACAGGGGCGGATACACCACGCACCACCAGTTGTCGCCCTTTCCAGTGCCCAGCTCCAGAATCAGCGCATCATAAACGCCGCTTTCCAACGTAAACTCTCCGTAGCGGCGCGTGGGGAAATCCTCCCTTCTCAAGGACGCTTTGGAAGAATAGCTAAAGCCGTTTGCCTTGATAACCGCGTTGGCAGCGCTCTCTATGCCTTTGAAATTGCTTCTGACTATCGAAAGCGCCCGCTCCTTTGTGTCGGCATTGACAAGCAGCGGAGTCATAAAATCCACCACAGCCTGCTTTACCTTGTACTTGAGCTCCTGATCCTCGTCCGAATTGGAATTGGCTCTTATATGTATTCTGAGATAACTGTCTGCGTCGTCCGACTGTTTGTGCGACACGGGAAGCGCAAGTATGAGCGCCGCCACGGCTATGATTGCAACTAACGCAAAAACTATTTTTTTCATATTAAAAAACCTCGCTTGCGTGATAAGTATTGACGCGAAAGACGAGGTTTACGCCGGTTTGATTGATTTTTTTTGATTTAAAAGGCATAAAAATGTCGAAAAGCTCGTTTTCGACTTATTTTTCGGAGCATACGACAATTCCCGACAATGCGGGAAGGCAAGTATGAGCGTCCAACCCCGCGCCGCGAAGAAGCTCCGCCGCCGCTTCTGCTTTTTCCATTTCGCCAAAAGCCGAAAACATAGCGCTGCCGCTGCCCGTCATTGCAAGAGGCACTCCGAGCGCCGCCGCTTTGCGCGCCGTGAGGTCAAGCTCCGGGCACAGCGCCGCCGCCGGCGCAAAAAGAGAATTGAAAGCGTTTTCCGTCATCCCTTTTGCGTCGCCCGTTTCAAACAACCGCAAAACATGCGAGCATTTCTTCCGCGACTCATTAAGGTCTGCTTTGGGGTACAAGGGCTTGTCAAACTCGCCGAACACATCCGCCGTCGAAAGCCCCTTGCCGCAATAGACCACGACAAAGCATATTCGGGAAGCCCTTGCTTCGCAAGCGGTGAGGTCGTCGCCCTTGCCGGACATAATAGCCGCTCCTCCTCTCATGAGAAAGGAAATGTCCGAGCCTACGCTTCGGGCTATCTCGTCTAAGACTGTGTCTTCGCAGCCGTAAAAGCTCTTTAAAGCCGCCAGAACAGCCGCCGCGTCCGCAGACGAGCCGCCCATGCCTGCCATCTGCCTTATTTTCTTTTGAGTTTTTATTTCAAGTCCCTTAAACGGAGCGGAAGTCTTTTGAAAAAACAAACGCGCGGCTCGCAGCACGCTGTCCTTTTCTTCCGGTATAAACACTCCGTCGCCGTAATAAGCTCGCATTTTGCCGCTGTCGTTTTCGCATACGGAAACCGTGTCGGCAATATCCACAGTCACTGCGGCGCTCTCCAACGGATGAAAGCCGTCTGCGCTCCGCGCGCCGACGTAAAGAGCCAGATTGAGTTTTGAACACGCTTTTAGCCTGACGGATATGAACATAGAGTTATTTTATCATCACCGTCCGAAATATGCAACAACAAAAAACGGACGCTTAAGGCGTCCGTCAAATCGTTTCAATCTTTTGCGATGCAATGATACACGACCAGCTTCTCGTCTTTTTCCAGAGGAGTCACCAATTCGGGATTGGCTGCCAAAATATCCTCCTTGCTCATGCGGAGACTCTTTGCGATTTGCCACAGAGTTTCCCCCGCTTTGGCAATGCAGACCTCTATCGCGCCCATAGTTTCGGCAAGCTCCTCGCGCTCGGAAGCGTCCGCAACGCAGCTTTTCTCGTTTGTCCTGTAGAGGTTGACTGAAACGCAGATTCCGAAATTCATGGTCACGTTTCTACCCTGTCTGAATTCAAACTCCGTAACGGCTGCGTCCGCCGCCACCGTCAGATTTTCCGAGATATCTTCGTTTTCGACTGTGTGAACGAAGGGCACTGCAAACGGATAAGCGCCGTCGCCGCCTCCGGAAGCAAGCAGCGTGCCGGTAAGCACGCCCTCCAGCGCAAGCCTGCCGTCAAGGGGCTTGGCGTTGGTTACGGTTGCTTTAAGACCGCAGAAGCCGGTTATGTCGGCATCGGCGGGCGCTGAAATTTCTCCGGCGGCGTTGAAGGACGCTGTGGTCATTCCGTAGGACACCGTGCTTGCCTCGCGGCAGAAGGAAAGCTCCAGCTCGTTTGTGGACGAATAAGCGTCGCAGATGACTTCGGCGTCCTCCTCCACGACATTGAGCGCGCGTACCGCAATATTTATTTCGGCGGTAAAGACGTTGTTTTCGGCGTCTTCAAGCACGTCGAGATGTATCCGCGTATTTTTGACGCGGCAGTATACGTTAAGCTCACCCTCTCCCGAAAAGCCTTCGGCGTTCATTTCCTCTCTGAAGGGAATTTTGAGCAGCTGGCTTTTGAGTCCGCCTCCCGTCGCTATGTAAGTCAGGTTCAGCGCGCAGTCGCCCTCCAGCGTAAGCACGTTGTCGCGCGCCTCCGCATGCATAAGGCACACGTCGCTTTGCGCAAGCAGCACCTTTTCTATGCCGTGCTTGACCTCCGCCTCGCCCGAAACGGTCATGCTGTCGTTTAGCGAAGCCGCCACTCTGCCTACGGTTATCACGTCCTCCTTGACGAAAATACCCTCCGCGCGGGACAAGCAGGAGTTCTGAGCCGTTTCCGTAAGCGTCCCGCTAAGGTCGGCGATTATTTCGATTTTTATCGCGCCGTCCTCCAGAGTCGCATTCGTGTCGACTACGTCCGCCTGGAAAGCGATTGAGCTGTTGGGCTCGATAAGCTCGTTTTTGTATCTGTCCGAAAAATCGGCGTTGTAATTCAGGCTGTTGAGCGCGCCCTCTCCGTCCTTGGTCAAAACCTTTACGTTTACTCTGCCGGACACAAGCGCTTCGCCGTTAAGCGGCTCGAAGGAATTTACCTGCGGCTCCACGTCCACGCTTAAAATTTCCTTGACGTCGTCCTTTGCCGCAAGCAACGCGTTGATTATCAGCTGCGATTTCTCCAGCGTGACGAAACGGTTTGATGTAAAATTGCCCATGGTTTTCTCCAGCATATACTTTGCCCCCTGTAAATCATTGCGATTTGTTGTCAATGATATAATACGCGGGAAAAGCACGTTTAAGAACGCCTATTCAAAAATTTTTTACTGCTTGATTTCCTTAAAAGCTATGTCTCCGCACAGCAGGTCGGAGTAAGAACAGCTCAATCTGTCGAAAATTTCGTCGAAAACCATAATAACGAATACGTTTCGGTGGGCTTCCGTTATCCTTCCCTTGAAATAGCTTATTTTGTTGCGCCCCTTGTTGTACCTGACCAGCAAATCCTTGCCCTTAAGCATATCCACTCTTTTCTTAGCAATGTTGATGTCCGTCGTAACTTTTCGCAATTTTTCACCTCTATATGTAGTATATGCGAAAAAAGAGTTTTGTTTCTGAATTGTGCCCAAAATCGACTTTTTTACACCCCTTGTCTCAGTCCGCCGCAAAAGACTGCGGGCAATATATTTTTTTTGAAAAATTTCGTCTTAAACAGTTTACAATTCGGATAATTGAATATATAATATGCAGGCAAATCCGAGAACAGAGGTTTTTTTGATTTATGAGCAAAATTACTTAC
>URVX01000110.1 GCA_900551395.1 uncultured Subdoligranulum sp.
AAGCCTTTTTTTGTATTCCCCTCGGTTATAACTCCCTTTTAAAGCAGTTCATTGTACTTAATAAACATCTCGGCTGTCTTAAATTCCTTTCCGCAAACACTTCGTTTTGCGCAAGTTCTTGTCGATACAGTTTATATTCGGAGCCGCAACGTAATACATAAATCCAAGAAACAAGACTGCGGCAAAAGAGAAAAAAGCACATGTAGAAATCCTTATTATTTCCCACGTCCCGACCTTTCGTATAACCGTAAAAATTCTATTGCCGTTTCGGCATCGATTGAGAAATAATACACCGCTCCCGAAAACGAATATAAGAACGAAACGACAAATGCCATTGTAATCGAAGCTGTGCAAGGCTTTTTGGCTTTTTTTACGGAGTTCAAAAAGCTCAACAAAATAACAAGCACCGAGCGCGCCAATTCCAACAGAAAGGAAACTTATACAATCGGCTGTACGCACCCGCCCAATCGTCAAAAAAATATTCTGCAATTAAACAACCTTGCTTTTCAAAAAATCAAAACCGTTTTAGGAGTGTGTTTCTGTTATGATGCCAAAATTATCCAGTGTTTTGTGCTCGATGTTTATTAATCTGAATTTTAAAGGAAATTATCAACGAAACGCAAACCGAAAGTGCAATAAAACCGCTTATGTATTTTCCGACATTTTCTCTCATTAAAGGAATACATCACGTTTTCATTATATAAAATTCCACATGTCAAGCGATTAAAAAATATATCGTTTATTCATTATACTGCGTAAGTAATAAACTGCGTTTGAGAATAACGGATACACTTAAAGAAAAAGGCAAAAACAAAATATTGGCTTTTATTCAAATGGGATTGAGCTATCAGAATTTCAACAGAATAATCAACAATCAGACGACAGCAATAAAATCCGGCAACTTAAAGGCGTTGTGCGACATTCTCGATTGCACCCCCAATGATTTGTTTGACGAATATCACAAACAATAATTAAAACCGTAAAAAAACCGTTGTCGGACAAGCATGCCAATACGCGCCGAAAACCGCTTTATTTTTCTGTTTTCCAAACGGTTTTGTTTATTTAAATTGCTTTATTTTGTTATTATGCAGTGGTACAATTTAAGCGGAAAAACAAAAAATGTGGGTTGTATTTGCTTTCTGCTCCGCTTTCTTTGCGGGCCTAACCTCGATTCTTGCGAAATGCGGCATAAAAAAGACCGATTCGGATGTAGCCACAGCCATAAGAACCGTCGTTGTGCTTACGATGTCGTTTCTTATGACCATTGTCGCGGGATCGTTGAATGAGTTTAAAAATTTAAATACAAAAAGTTGGATTTTTCTCGTGCTTTCGGGGCTTGCAACCGGAGCCTCCTGGCTGTGTTATTTCAAGGCGTTGCAAACGGGCGACGTCAACAAGGTCGTGCCTGTGGACAAGTCAAGCGCCGTGCTGGCGATGATTCTGGCTTTTGTGTTTTTAAACGAAACAATAACCCGGTTGAAATGCTTGTGCCTAACAGCCATAGCGGCAGGGACTTACATGATGATTGAAAAGAAAAGCAGTCTTCAAACGAAGGAAAAAGGCGCATGGCTATTGCTTGCGGTTTTGTCCGCATTGTTCGCTGCGGCTTCGAGTATTCTGGGCAAAATAGGTATAGACGGCGTGGAATCCAATTTCGGCACCTTTATACGCACGGGGGTTGTGCTCGTAATGTCGTGGTTTATCGTTCTGGCTAAAGGCAAGGGCGGAAAAATCAAATCCGTTTCTTTAAGGGAACTGCTTTTCATCGTTTTGTCCGGTATTGCGACGGGCGCGTCATGGCTGTGCTATTTCAAAGCGCTTAAAGACGGTCAGGCAAGCGCGGTTATTGCTATCGACAAGCTGAGCATAATTGTAACCGTATCGTTTTCCTATCTTGTTTTTAAGGAAAAGCTGACTTTAAAAAGCTTTACCGGATTGATTTTGATTGTAGCGGGGACTTTGTGCATGTTGATTTAAAAAAGTTTCCATACGTTGCGGACAAGTTTTCAGACCAAATCGTCGGACGCGCTTCAGACGTTTCCGACCTTTTAAGAACTAAATTAAATTCAGCTTACGAATAGAATCAAAACAGAACAAAAGACTATTCCCTGCCCAAAAGATAATCCACAGAACAATCGAGAAGCGCCGACAATCTCATGAGATTGTATACGTTGGGAATATACTTTCCGCTCAACCAATTGTACAACGAGGGAAAATCCTTTTGCAGACCGGATTTCTTCATGAGGAAAAATTTCAGTTCCTTTGCTTCCAGCAATTCCTTCAGCCTTACGGAAAATTTCGGCAGCTCGGTTTTAGGCGCGGAAAGCGAATTGTACTCCTCCTGCCCCAGCATAAATGCCAGCGAGCACTGAAAGTAATCGGCAAGCTTTAAAAGCACTTTTGTAGAAGGGAGCTTGGGATTGTTTTGCGCCTTAAGGTGAAACAGCGTAAAAACACTTACGCCGGCGGCGCGGCTTAAATTCTCCAGACTGAGTCCGGTTTCGTCTATAAGTTCGTTTATTCTTTCAGAAAATGCTTTAGTAATTTCCATTGTTTAATTTCTTTACACTACTGCATAATATACCTATTTCCGAAAAATGAGTGATTTTATAAATTGTTAATGGGTTTTCGACAAAAGTTGCACAGTTGACGCCAAAATCGGCAAAAAAAAGCACGGATACCCGTGCTTTTTAAGCTTATTTTAAAGCTCCGCCGACAATGTGACTTTGGAAATCCGCCCTTTCTGCACAATAACAAGGTCGCAGTAAACGACGCCGCTCTGCTTTATTTCCTCCCAATTGTGATAAGAATTCAAGCTGCTTACAGACGTCTGAAATTCCGTATCGGCGGGGATTGTCGCTCCTACATATATTTCGTCCTCCCCGTTTGGATACCAGTGATCTACGTCCGATGTGTTGAGCCACCCCGACCAGCCTTTGTTTTTTATCACGGGATTTGCGCCCTCAGTTTTTACAAGCAGAATTTTCTCGTCTTGCTCGTTCAAGCCGTAAAAAACAGCGAACACATCCGAGCCTATTTTTTCAGCCGCCTGAGACGCCTGCTCGGCGGTGCCTGTGACGATGTCGTTGTAAAGCGCCGTAATTTCCGCCCATTGCTCCTCTTTTGAGCCTTCGGCAACATCCCACGCGTCGAGGGCAAGCTCCTGCGTAAGCTTGAATTTAACCGTAATCATATTTTTATCCGCGCCGATAACTTCAATAGACTGACCGGTTATTTCCGCGCCCACAACATTTATCGTCATTGTCGCCGATTTGGTCACTTCCTTGTCTGTATAGCTGACGGTAATTTCTTTTGAGCCAGCAGTCGACGTGTCCACAGCCGAACACATTTCCTTTGTCACCTCGATGACCTTTGTGGAATTGTCCGAATAGGTTGCCGTTAGCCTTGCCCCCGCCGGATCGAAGGGCTCGTCAAGCTTGTACAGGATTTTGTCGGGCGGGTCGGTTACGGCAACGGACGAAAGCGTTTTGTCCTTTGCGCAGGCGGCAAAAGCGCCGAGCGCAAGAAAAACCGTCAGTGCAAGTGCGATTATTTTCTTTTTCATACTACCTCCTTAATAGCAATAATGTTTTGATTATGCCCATTCAAAAAAATAATTACACAATCCTACAAAATTTTTCAGTCTTTTTGCCTTGTTTGAATTTCACGCGACAAAATACGTTTTAAGCGCTTCAATCCCGAACAACCGGCAAACAAAAAGGGAAACGCATGCGTTTCCCTCGAATTCGACAGATATTGCTAAAGCCTTGCCTTCCTTACGGCTGCCCTCCAGCCGTCTAAAAGGGCGTTTCTCCTCTCCCCGTCCATATCGGGTTGGAATATTTTTCCGCAGGCGGCATTGCGCTCTATGTCCGAAATGCCCGTCCAAAAGCCGGAGGTAAGCCCCGCAAGATAAGCAGCCCCCAGAGCGGTGGTCTCCGTCACCTGCGGACGGCAGATTTTTTTGTTCAGCAAATCGGACTGAAACTGCATTAAAAAATCGTTTGCGCTTGCGCCGCCGTCCACCGCCACAAGCTCCGACCTTTTGCCCATGTCCTTTTCCATAGCGTCAATTATGTCGAAAACCTCGAATGCTATGCTCTCGAGACATGCGCGTATAAAATGCTCCTTTGTCGTACCGCGCGACAGCCCCACGACGGTGCCGCGAGCGTCCGGATCCCAATAAGGCGCTCCCAGCCCCACGAATGCAGGCACGACGTAAACGCCTCCCGTGTCTGCCACGCGTCTTGCGTAAATCTCCGTTTCTTCGGCTTTTTTTATCATACGCAGCTCGTCTCGCAGCCACTTTACGACCGCGCCGCCCACGAACACGCTGCCCTCGAGAGCAAACTGCGGCTTTTTGTCCGTGCCCGCAGCAAGCGTG
>URVX01000111.1 GCA_900551395.1 uncultured Subdoligranulum sp.
CACGTTGCCCCAGTCGTCGTAGGAATATTCGGTCACAACGTCGTTGAACGCCTTTTTTCTGACGGTGAGCATGTCCGAATCGAAATCCGAATAGCTTTCGATGAGATAACAATTTGTTTTGTCGTCGAAATCTATTATCACGTCCCTGACCGTCCTGCCGTAAACGACGTCGCCGCCGCTCTCCGCGCCGCCGTTTTCGTCGTCTTCATTGTCGGAAACAGGCACGGAATAGATTGTCTTGTCTATGAATGCGCGTCCGTCCTCGAATGTGACCTTTGCAAACTCGACGCCGTCAAAGGCATATTTCGTCGAGCCGGCGAAAAACTTGGCGTCCGTCACGTTGTGTATGCAGTTTTTCAGCCCGTTGTACCACAGGTCGAAGGTCGCGGAGTCGTTGGCGTTCTTTTGGTTGACAATGAAATCCTCCGCAAGCAGCTTTATGTTGTCAAGCCGCACTGCGCTTGAGGAAGAAGCGTTTGGCTTATATTCCAAGGACCAGCTTTTTACCAGTTTAGACCAGCTTTGACCGCAAACCTTGTTTATAAGGCTGCTGCCTATATTTATGCAGTCGTAAGTGACGGGCTTGAGAGTCTTTGTAAGCTTTATGTTCGAAAAAGAAGCCGTGCTGAACGTCGCCTGCCTTACCAACTTGAAGCCCACCTGCCCTACGTCGCCCAGTATGGTGAAAGAAATCGCGCGGTATTGTCTGCCGTTGGTTCCCGCTTCGAAATTCAGAGTTTTCAGCGTTCTGTTGGGCGGACTCACCTCGACAATCTGAACCTGATATACCTCTCCCGCGCCCGTGCCGAAAAGATTTGCCGTTGCTGAAAAGACATAGTGCTCGCCCGTTTTGGTTTTGGGCAGCTCGGCAACGGAGTTGAGACTGAAAGCCGTCGTTTCAAACTCGTCCAGAGTCTTTGAGGCGCTTGGCGAGCCTCCGGTTTCAAACACGCCGACAAGCAGCGGCTCTCCGCCGTTGGAGTGGACAAAGTGCTCGAACTGCTCTTCCGATTTGAACTGTATATTGCCGTAAGAGTTGAAATCGTCGCTCAAAGCCTCGTATGTCCGCACGGTTTTTCCGTCCACGTCAAATTCGTAAACGCTTATGATTTTGTCCGACGTCGTCTCGTCGTCGGCATATTTGTAAGAAACCGTTTTTGTCAGATAACTCAAGGAATAATCCGCAACGACATAATTCACGACTCTGAACACGGAGAACTTTTTTACGCCGCTTTTGACGCTTGAAACCCGCCCCTGTCCGTCATAACCGAAAACGACTCTCTCTCCAGCGCTGTTTTCCGCGCTTTCAAGAACTCCGTCGGAATTGTAAGCGTAGGTATTGCTTGTGCCGTCAGACTCCGAAAGCCCCGCAAGCCGCCAATCGGAGTTCATGGTCAGCGTAAGCGTGTTGCCGTCCGGCTTGGTCACGGTGACGACGCTTCCCGCATAACCGAGCTGCGTCACGCGCCCCATACCGTCCGTAACGGAAACAATCTTGTCGCTCTCCTCCGCGTCGTAGGCGACGGTCATGCTTATCGTGTTGTTTTTGACCTTTTTTTCGACCGAAACCAGAAGTCCTCTGCCGTTGAAGGTCATCCGGTTGACGGTGTTGTCCTTGATTTCAAAGCCGTCCGCCTTGACGTAAAGCAAAAGCCCCGTCCCCGCCGTGTCGAAATAGACGTCCGAAGCGTTTTGGGCAAGCGCAAACCTGTGGTAATTGTATTTTCCGTCAACATAGACATAATCGTTGCCGTAAGGAAAAACATATTGCTGACAGTCCAGCTTGAAGCCTTTGGGCATGTGAGTGGATATATCAAAGGCTTTTGCCGCCGAGTCGTCAGTGTTTATCTTGCGCGTAAGAGCGTTTGTCTTGTTGTAGCAAAGCTCAAGATTGGCGGGCATTTTGTTGCCCGAAAGCGAAAACAGCGTCTTTCCGAAAATCAGACGCCCCGTCCGCACGTTTACGCCGTATTCTCCCGCAGCGCCCGCGTCCCCCTCGATGTAAGACTGTTCCTTTTCCTCCACTGCGGATGACAGAAGATTGGCGTTTACGTCCGCAGCGTCGTCGTGACTCGTGTCGGCAGGCAAAGTATATTCCACCACCAGCTTGGGTCTCATCGCCGCTTCGGACAAAACGGTGTAAACCGGCGTAGAAGCGTATGAAACGCTGTCGGGGAGCAGACTACAGCACAAATCGATGCTTGCGCCCGCGCTCAGCGCCACGTTCAAGGCCGCCCAATTTCTGCCGTATTCGTCTGTGTACGAAGTAAAATTGCCAATCGGCACGGCGGAGCAGCTTACGGAACCGCCCGAAATTCTCGAGCTGCCGTAAGCAAGACAATCAGGCGACGCCGTCCCCGTGCACAGGTGCAGTCTGCTGCCGACTATGACCGCGCCTGCAGGAATCATGCCCTTTACATGCGCAAAGGCAGGTCTGAAAACCGCGTTCCTTGCGCCTGTTACCAAAAACACAGAGGCATGCGTCTGTGCGTCCGACGGCACCGAACTGAAGGTAGTCGCAAGCCCGCCGCTCAAGGGACTTGACAAATCCTGCGCAAAACCGTACATCGTAACATTGAGCTTGAGCGTTTCCGCAGCAGCTTCCTGCGCCGAAGCGCCGTAAGTCAGGGCAGCCTCCTCGCCGCATGAATGACTGCCGCCATAAGACTCCGTTTGCGCGTCCGCATATATTTCCGCTCTGATATTTCCGTTTGAAAGCAAAAAATACTTTACGTTTCCGCTGTTTTTTTCGGTAAGCTCCCTCACGACCAAGCTTTCCGACCCCTGATTCGTTGTAATTTCCATTTCTTCCTCCTGAATTAAATTTGAAAATCTAGTTTACAAATTCATTGTATCAGGAAAAAAAAGACAACAGCATGTCACATTTCAAGCTGTTGTCCGATAAGGCTTTCAATATTTTCGCGCAATCCGCAGCTTTGAGCCTTCAAATATCTGACAGAGACGGAGAAAAGCTCGTATTTCTTTTCTTGCTCCGAAGAAGAAAGCTCGAATATGCCGCCCGGCTTCAAAGCGTCTCGCCAGCCCGTAAAAAATCAAAGCAAATTCATAAGAAACGCTTACGCCGCAACTCGCTCAAAATTTAGGTCAAAAAAACTTGCGAGATAGCGAGGCATTAAATTTTTCAAACATCCGCCGCTCGACGTCTTGCTCAAATGATCTTTTTGGCTACCACAAGCAGCTCTCTGTGCCCCGTCGTTTCTTCTCGGTAGTCCTCCGTCATGGAAAGAATTTTCATGCCGCAGCCCTCCAAAATCTCCTTGACAAAGCTTGCGTCAAGCGCGTTGTAAAATAATTTTTCGCACGAACATTTCCCCCTCTGCGGAGCCGGCTGTTTTTCCGTGCGTAAACAAAAAATAACCGCCGCAGACAAGCATCGCCGCAATGCGCCGATAGACCTCCTCCTGTCTGCTCTGCGGCAAGTGCCACAAGGAGTCGAAAGCGACGACACCGCCGAATTTTTCTTCCGAAAAATACTGCGCGGCGTCAGCCGTCAAAAAATGAGCGTTTTTCAATCCGAGCGCCCGTGCCTTTTCTATCATTTTCGGCGAAGCGTCTATCCCGACCACAGAAAACCCCTGCTCGGTCAAAAACACGTCGATAGGACAGCCCGTGCCGCACCCCACGTCAAGCACGCGGCAGTTTTTTTCGAGAAGCTCCGCAAACCGCACAACGCAAAGGTTTATCGGACTTTTGTCTCTGATTCGGCTCCACCGCTCGCAAATCTTGTCGTATGCGGCTGCATTTTTTTCTAAATTATTCATACTTTACTTCCATTAATTATACACCTACGCGGCAGCGCGTCAAGACAAATGAATATTTAAAAAAATTTTTATAGAGCCGACCGCAAAGCGGTCGGCTCTAAATATAAAATCCGTTTATTTATATCACGATGCCTTTGCCGAGAACTCGTTTGTCCACTGCACAATCAAAGACCGTATCTCCACAAACTCGGCTTCCCTCATAGTGCAAATACAGACAATTTATGACAATAAAAAAGTTTTAAAGATGTTTCTTAAAAAAGAGACATTTTAAACCAATGTTGGCAGAAGCGGAGGGATTCGCCCCGTGGCTTTCGCCGAAACGTTTTTCAAGGCACAATACACAAACGGAAATGACGGATTTACACTATAATAAAAGACATTAAAAGAAGCCGAAACTCCTGCATTTACAAGGATTTTCGGCTCTTTTTCATTTGCCCAAAAAAATTTAACGATTTTTAAAAATATTTCAAAAAATCTTTAGAAATTCTTTAAAAATGCATATCCGTTTGTGTAGTTAGCTTAAAGGCGATTGTCGCAGTCGTTCTCTTTCATAGGACAAATACTGACCTGCAGTATTC
>URVX01000112.1 GCA_900551395.1 uncultured Subdoligranulum sp.
AACTCCGACCTGCCGGACGGCTGGGACGAGCTTTTGAACCGATACGTTTACGACGCGGGCGGCGGATTGTTCACCGTAGGCGGAAGCGAGGGCGGCGACGTATCTGCTGCGCACGCCTACAACAGGGAGGATATGGCGGGCACGCTTCTGCAGCGTATGCTGCCCGTAGAAGCCATAGATTACACCCCTCCTCTCGGAATGATGATTGTCATAGACGTTTCGGGCAGTATGTCTACGGGAACGGGCGTCGGCACCGTTCAGAAGATTGACGCGGCAAAAAACGCCGCCGTCAGCATGGTCAGGGATTACACCTGCTTAAACGAAAGAGATTATTGCGGAGTTTTGACGCTCAGCGACGATTACACTGAGGATGCGTCTCTGCTGCCTATGACGAGGCAGGACGAAATAATAGAGGCGATTTACGGCATAAGCAGCGGCGGCGGGACGTTGTTCACTCCGGCGGTAAACCATGCCGGCATGGCTTTGCGCGCCATGTATACGAGCGGCAGAATAGAAAAAATGCACGTGGTTATCATAACCGACGGCGCAGCTGCCGACTTTGAGAAATATATAGACAGAGTAGAGCATTTCAACAATCTCGGAGTTACATATTCATTTATTGCGATAGATGCAAGCGGCGCGTCGATGGAGCAGCTTGAAGAAGCGGCGCGCTTGGGCGGCGGAAAAGCGTACAATTCGGGCGCCGCCGATCTTACCGGCGTGCTCAAGGACGATATTCGCATACCCGAGATAAAAGAAGTGGAGTACAGAGAGTTTGTACCCGAAATAAACCCCGATTCCTACTACGCGTCGATAATTTCCCAGGAGGAAATGCCCTCGCTTTACGGATTTTACGGAACGAGAAAAAAGAGCGGGGCGGAGTTGGTGCTTTCCGGAGAATACAAGGTGCCCGTATACGCGCAATGGAAATACGGCAATGGAACTGTGGGCAGCTTTATGTGCGACCTTGACGGCACTTGGTCGGCGGATTTTCTGGACGCGGGAGGCAAGGGCAGAGAGTTTCTGCTGGGCGTAGTCAACAAGCTGTTTCCGACGACGGATATACGACCCAAAAATCTCGACGTGGTTTTGCGGGAGGAAAACTACACCACTCAGATAAGCATTTATCCCGTGACCGACCTCAAGGAGGGAGAGTCCGTTGAGGTGAGCCTCGAAAATCTGTCCAATCCCAACGCTTCTGCAAAGCTGACCGTGCCCGTCGCCGAAGAAAAATTCAGCCGCGCGTCGCTGGTGGCAGTCGAAGCGGGCGTATACAGGATAACGGTGCAGAAAAAGGATGCCGGAAACAACCCCGACGGCAGCCCGTGCGTAGTTTACAAAACCTTTTCCTATTCGGCGGAATACGACGTTCTGAACGATCCGACGGACGGCTCGGAGCTTATGACCGCTATAGCCGCGTCGGGCAACGGCAGCTCGGAGCTGCTGTCTGAAAAGGACGCGGTAACGGTATTTCAGGGCTTTAAGGAAACTTTGAAAAGAAGCTTCGACCCGCGTTTTCTGTTTATGATAACGGCTCTCGTCCTGTTCCTGCTGGACATTGCCGCCAGAAAATTCAAATGGAAGTGGCCGCACGAGCTTGTTCGCGAGCGCCGCGAAAGAGAGCGTGCAAAGGAACCTGAAACTCGGAATGAAGCGAGGAGGAAATAATGAAAAGAATTGGATTGCCGTTTTTTGTAATTTTGATTTTTTGCCTGCTTGCTCTGTCGGGCTGCTCCGGCGGTCTGGGCAGACCGACCGATTTGAAGGTCAACGAAACGGACTGGATTTTGTCGTGGGCTCCCGTTGAAAACGCCGACTCGTCCACGGCATACATAGTAGAAATAAACGGCGCCGAATACGTCAGCAGCAAAACCTCTTATTCCCTCAACGGACTGAATGAGGGCAGCTACAAAATCAGGGTGAAAGCCGTAGACGCGATGGGGCAGACGAGGGATTCCAAATGGTCGGAAACCTTTGTTTTTGAAAAGCCTTATGAAAACGGTCTGGTCTATACCCTGACAAACGCCAACACGGAGTACGAGGTTACGCGAATAGGAAGCGCGAGGGGAGATGTCGAAACGGGAGACTTTTACAGAGGAAAGCCGGTAACGAGCATCGCCGCAAAGGCTTTTTACTCCGCCAGCGGCATCAAAAACATAGTCGTAGGCAAAAACGTGCGTGAAATAGGAGACTATGCTTTCACAAACTGTTCCAATCTGGAGTCGGTGGAGCTTCCGGACGGACTCAAATCGCTGGGGGAGCATGCCTTTCAGGGGTGCCGCGCCCTTAAATCCGTCGTATTGCCGGACAGCTTGGAAACAATAGAGACAAGCGCTTTTCAATATTGCAGAAATATGACTTCGGTCGTTTTCGGATGCTCGGTCGTTGCCGTCAGAGCGTCGGCTTTTTCCGACTGCGACAAGCTCGGGAAGCTTGTTTTTCCCGACAATATGAGAACTATAGGGGAAAAAGCCTTTTACGGCTGCGATTTGCTTAAAAGCGTTGTTCTCGGCTCGGCGGCCGACAGCATAGGCGAGGGCGCTTTCGCCTCCTGCGTTTCGCTTAAAAGCTTTTCCTGCAACGCGCATCTGACTAAAATCGGAGCAAACGCATTCAACGGCTGCGTCGGGCTGGAAACCTTTCTCGTGCCCGACAGCGTAACGTCCATTGGCGAAAGGGCGTTTTTCTCCTGCACCGCATTGTCCGAAGTCAAAATAGGCTCCGGCGTGACTCAAATAGGAGCTTACGCTTTCGACTCAACCGCTCTTTGCTCCGAAGACGCAGACGTTGTTTATGCCGACGGCTGGGCGGTGGCGAGCAGCTTGCAGCTTGCCGAGCTCAGTCTATTGTCCGGCACTCGGGGGATAGCAGACCTGACCTTTGCCGGAAGGGCAATTACCGAAGTCGTTATTCCCGATTCGGTAAGATTTGTCGGAGACTATGCTTTTTACAGATGCGTAAATTTGATGTCGCTCGATTTGGGCGACGGCGTGGAAAGGATAGGCAGATATGCCTTCGACGGCTGCAAGGTGCTGGGCAGAGGCTTCTTTTCTTTGGGCAACGGTCTGAAAACCATTGACAGCTATGCTTTCGCGCGCTGCGCCGATTTGGGAAACAGCGCTTACATGGGGGCGATAAAGCTGCCGAAATCCTTGGAAATTATCGGCACCTACGCATTTTTCGGCACTGCGGCGTGGAACGCGGTGGAAAGCGGAGTTATTTACGTGGGCGGCTGGGCTGTGGGCTTTAAGGAAAGTCAGGAAAACACCAGCGTAACCATAGCCGACGGGACAGTGGGGATTGGAAATTACGCCTTTTACAAAAAGACGGCTCTGGGCGCGGTTACCATACCCGACAGCGTAAAATTCATTGGCTACGGCGCGTTTTACGAGTGCTCCTCGCTTTCGAGGGTATATATGGACGTGCTTGCAAGCGGGCTTAAGGAAATAGGAGATTACACCTTTTACAAATGCGTCAACCTGAAGCAGACGGACATTCCGCTGGAGGTGGAGAAAATAGGTCGCTCGGCGTTTTACAAAAGCGGAGTCATGGTTGCCAAGATACCCAAATGGGTTAAGGAAATAGGTCCGTATGCTTATTACGGCTGTGAAGATCTGATTGAAGTGACATTCGATTCCGACGCGAGGCTGGAGCTTGTGGCTGAGTATGCTTTTGCGGGCTGCTCGTCGCTGGCAACGATTTCCGTTCCGTCGTCTGTTGTCGACATCGGAGCCAGAGCTTTTTCCAAATGCGTTTCGCTTTCATCGATAAGTCTGGGCAAAAATCTTGCCTCGCTCGGAGAGGGCGCTTTTTATCGGTGCGCTGCGCTGTCGGAATTGGTTCTTCCCGACAGTCTCGAGGAAATAAACGACAAGGTTTTTTACGGCTGCACCGCGCTGACGGACGTTTCGTTGGGGAAAAACGTGAAAAAAATCGGAGATTACGCTTTCTATTCATGCTCTGCGCTTGACAAATTTGTTCTGCCCGCTTCGGTGCGGAGCATCGGGAGCTATGCGTTCAGAAGCTGCGAGGGACTTGTTTCCATTATTCTCCGCGACGACATAGAGGAGATAGGCTCGCATGCTTTCAACGGCTGCAAGTATCTTACTCTTTACTGCGAGGGAGACAGCGCAGGCTCGGGGTGGAACGCCCGTTGGAATTCCGGCTATCGTCCCGTTGTGTGGTGCTGCACTCTCTCGGACGACGGAGAATACGTTGTTTCTTTCGTCATGCCCGAAAAAGGCGTCGAAAACAAGACTGCGAAAAACGGCGTGACCGCGCCGCAGCGGC
>URVX01000113.1 GCA_900551395.1 uncultured Subdoligranulum sp.
CCCTCGTTGCTCATCAGAAATCTGAGCAGTTGAAATTCCTTGTTGTTGAGTTCTATCGGTCTGCCGTCAAGCGTGACGGACATCGAAACTTCGTCGAGGCGTATATTGCCGCAAACGAGCACGTCGCTGACGGAATGCTTGCGCAAAGCCACGTTGACGCGGGCGGTAAGCTCCAGCACACCGAAGGGCTTGGGAATATAGTCGTCGGCTCCGAGGTTCAAGCCCTTTACCTTGTCCCGCTGCCGTCGGGAAGCATTATATCGAGAAGCGCCACCGCAGGAGTATGACGGCCGAGAGCCTCGTAAAAATCCGCTACGTTGTTGAAGCACGCTATGTCGATATCCGCCATTTCCAGAGCGCAGCGCACAAGCTCGCAAATGCTTTTGTCGTCCTCCAGCAAAAATACGGTTCCTTTCATTTTCTTACCTCACATTTCTATCGAGTGGGCGATATAAGTCAGGTGGTCTGCGGCGCGCTCCAGGTTGCCTACAAGGTTGATAAACACCCCGCTGGACGACGGCTGACATTTCCCCTCGTTGAGCCTGCGGATATGGTTGGCGATAAGCTGCTTCCTCGCCTTGTCGATTTCCTCCTCCGTTTCGTCCACGCGACCAAGCAGAATACGGTTTTTCTGCGAAAAACAATCCACCGTCTGCCCGTAAAGTTCGTTTATTTTTTCAAACATGGCTTTAAGCGCGCCCACAACCTCGTCGGAAAACACGAGTCTGTCCGCAACTACGCTGTCCGTATATTTGGTTATGTTGTCCGCCAGCTCGGAAATACGCATAATGTCGTTCAAGACATAATGGAACGCGGATATCGTCTTTTCATCCGCGTAGGTCACGTCACGCACCGACAATTCCACAAGAAAATCCTGTATGCTTTTGTTGACGGACTCTACTTCGGCGCAAATTTCCCTAACGCTGTTTTTCCGCGCCGCATCTTTGGCGATAAACGCCTCGAAAGCCGTCGCCAAGCCGCTCATCGAAAGCCCGCACATGCGGACGGTTTCCTTGACCGCCTGATTCATAGCTACTGCGGGAGTATTGAGCAGGCGCTCGTCCAGGTAGGTCTGGGTCGAGGCTTTTTTTGTCTTTTGCTTTTTATCTCTGACGATGAAAATCGAAATTTTGACAAACAGCTTTGCAAAGGGCAAAAACAGCGCCGTGCACACCACGTTGAAAAAGGTGTGGAACATTGCAATCTGCGTGGCGGGCACGGAAGGGAACCACCTTTGAAAGGTCACCTCCATGAAGCTCGGCCAGCACAGGAGCAAAATCATAAACAAAAACGCGCCGAAAAAGTTGAACAAAAGATGTATCAACGCCGCTCTGCGCGCATTGGTGCCCGCCCCTATCGACGACATCAGCGCGGTGACGCAGGTGCCTATGTTGGTGCCGAGCACCACGTACAGCACCGAATTGCCTCCCGAACCTATCACTATACCCGCTGCCGCCATGGAAATGATTATGGACGTAACCGCCGAGCTGCTTTGGATTATGCCCGTTACCACTATGCCGATAAGCAGCAAAAGAAACGGATTCTGCACGCTGGCAAACGCATTTGTCACAACCTCGCTGTCGCGGAAAAACTTCATTGAGTCGGACATAAACTGCATGCCCATGAAAATAAGTCCCAGTCCGCACATCAGATTTGCAGCCGCCTTTGTTCCGTCGCGTTTGGCAAACATTGCGGTGAAAGCGCCTACGCAGGTCAAAGCCATAGCCAACGAGATAAAATCGAAGGTCTGAAGCGCAGCAATCTGAGCGGTAACCGTCGTGCCGATGTTTGCTCCCATAATTATGGTCGTCGCCTGATAAAGGGACATTATCCCCGCGTTCACAAGTCCGACAACCATAACGGTGGTAAGCGACGAGCTTTGCACCACCATCGTGGACACAAGTCCCATGCCTACGCCCGCAAAACCGTTTTTGGAGGTTTTGTTGAAAAGATTTTTCAATCGTTTGCTGGCAAGCTTTTCCATGCTTTCGCTTAATAGCTTTACGCCCACTAAAAAGGCGCCCAAGCCGCCGAGGAATGCTGCGACGGCATAAACGTACTGCATAAAAAAGAAATTCTCCTTTTACAATTTTGTTACAAACAGATTGTAATATACGTTTGTAATATACCTTGCCCGCAAATGTAATAAAATTGTAAAAAGCCATCGTTCAATTCTTTTTTTTCTTTCCGACCGAAGCAAAGTCGTATGTTTTTTTCTTAAGCATCAACCGCACCGCAAAGGCAGCCGCAGCGACGACAAGCGTTGTCGCAGCAAACAACCAAAGCTGCCAAGACAGTCCTATGGGGCTGCCGAAAAAATCAAGCGTAAGCGAAAAGCCTTCGGCAAGCCCTTCGCCCGCAGGCATAGACAGCGCCGAAATTTCATTCAACGCGCCACGCATGAAAAGATTGCGGAACGCTCCCGCAGAATAAGTACCGGGCAGAATAAGGACGCCGTACTGCACTCCGGTCGGAAACACTGAAAGCGGCATATACGCGCCCACGAGAAAGCCTATCGCCGCGCTTAAAATCCCCGTAAACGCGCCGTGCGCTCCCTGCGTGGATATAAACGAGCATATTATATTTGACAGAACAGAAGCCGAAAGCACCGAAAAAATCAACAATCCCGCAAGAGCAAACGCATCCGCCGCCGACAGATACCAGCCGGTTATCGCCAGATACACGAAAGCAACCGCGAGCACCACGAGGCAAATGCACGAGGACACGACAAAAACGGCTGTCAGATAGCTCAGTTGTATTATACGACGACTGACGGGCGAAACCAGCATATCCGCAAGGCTCCCCGTCTCTTTATCCTTTATCATTATGCTTTGCGCAGAAAAAGGAACCGTTATACACGCGACGGAAACGGCTCCGGCAAGCATCCAGCCGTCCACAAAAGCGCCCGCAAGCTCGTCAGAAACGGGCAAGTCCATAAGATAGCTCCGAAGCGACTGAAGCTGAACGTCGGCAAGAAAAAGGACGTACAGCAAAAGCACGATTAGAGGCGCAAGCAAGGAAAAGAATACTCCCGCCCTGTCCTTCAGAAACAGTTTGATTCCTCTCTTAGTCAGACTGAAAAGCGCGTAGAAATTTCTGCTCATATTTTCTCCTCTGAGGGGCTTTCCCCGTAACTGCAAGAAATACGTCGTCCATACTGCCCTTTATTACCTCGAAATCGTCCGTAATATCGTCGAATTTGTTGATAAAGGCTTTTGCTTGCGCACTGTCCCGCACGGCCACGCGGTAGCAATCGTTGTCGTAAACCGCGTTCCAGCCTTCAAGCCGCGCGTCGTTGGCGTCCGAGCGCTCGACATACAGCTTCACGCAATCGCGCGAATAGCGGTTTTTCAAAGCTATCGGCGTGCCTTGCGCCGCGATTTTGCCGCCGTCCATAATAATTATATCGTCCGCGCGTTCAGCCTCCTCCATATAATGAGTGGTTAAAAGCACGGTCATGCCCGTTTCCTCGCGCAGCCTTTCAACGGTCTGCCACACCGAAAGGCGCGACTGCGGGTCAAGCCCCGTCGTAGGCTCGTCAAGAATAAGCAAAGCGGGCGTATTGATAAGCGCGCGGGCTATATCCGCCCTGCGCCGCTGCCCGCCCGAAAGCTTTCCGTAGGGACGCGAAAAAATTTCCTTCAAATCCAGAGTGCGGTCGAGAGCCTGCAAACGCTCCCTTGCGCGCGATTTGTCAAAGCCATAGAAAAAGGACCTGAGCATAAGGTTGTCCAGTACGGAAAGCGATTTGTCCAAAACAGAATCCTGAAAAACAACGCCTATGCTTTCGCGCACCGAATCGGGCTTCAAATCCACGTCAGCGCCGCATACCTCCACGCAGCCCGCATCCTTTTTCATAAGGGTGCATATTATGTTGATTGTCGTGCTCTTTCCGGCGCCGTTGTGTCCCAGCAGAGCAATCAAACCGCCTTTTTTGGCGGAAAAACTTATCCCGTCAACGGCTTTGACGGAACCGAAATGCTTTTTAAGCTCTTTGACCTTCAATATTTCTTCGCACATAGAAGTATTATATCATCAAACAGCGCAAAAAGCGTTTTTTCGAGAATAATTTATTTCAATTTTTTATACATTGAAGAAAATAACGGCTGATGATGCTTAAAAAACTTGACATCAACGCAGTTTTGAGTTAAACTTTTGTTCGTCGGTCGGCGAGGCGTAGCGCAGTTTGGTAGCGCGCTTGCTTCGGGAGCAAGAGGTCGTGGGTTCAAGTCCCGTCGCCTCGACCAATTTCGCCAAACAAGCCCTTTTTGCTTGTTTGGCT
>URVX01000114.1 GCA_900551395.1 uncultured Subdoligranulum sp.
GGCGGTGGGCGCGGCGGGAGCGGTGGTTACGCGGGACGTGCCTTGCGATTGCGTGGCGGCGGGCTGCCCTGCAAAAATTTTAAAGCGCGCCGACGGAAAAACCCGCGAAAAGACCAAAACGGTGGAAAGTCTGAGGGGATGAAAATGAAAAAAACGAAAATAACGGCGGCGGTCGTCGGCGCTACGGGGCTTGTGGGACGCGCCTTTTTGAGAAGTATGGAAAAGCAGGGCTTTTTGCCCGAAAAGCTGCTTTTGTTCGCTTCGGAAAAAAGCGAGGGCAAGGAGCTTGAGTTCAACGGAGAAAAGCACGCGGTGAGAGCCGTTGACGAGCGCAGCTTTGACGGGGTTGATGTGGCTCTTTTTTCGGCGGGAAGCGGAGTCAGCGAAAAATTCGCGCCTATAGCCGCGTCTCGCGGAGCGGTTGTCATAGACAACAGCAGCCGCTGGCGCATGGACGAAAGCGTGCCCTTGATTGTGCCCGAAATAAATCTCAACGACGCGCGCGGAAAAAAGCTGATAGCCAATCCCAACTGCTCTACTATCCAGGCAGTGCTCGCGCTGTGGGCGCTCAGGGACTTCGGTCTCGACTACGTTTCGTTCACAACCTTTCAGGCGGTGAGCGGCGCGGGAAAGCGGGGACTTGACGCGCTTGAAAAAGCGCGCGCCGGAAAAGCCGACGACTTTTTCGGTACGGATATTTCCGCGACCTGTCTGCCGGAAATCGGCGGACTTTCGCCCGACGGCTTCACCGTCGAAGAAAAAAAGATGATAAACGAAACCCGAAAAATTCTGCACGACGGCAATCTGAAGATTTCGGCGACCTGCGTAAGAGTGCCTGTCCCCAACGGACATGGAATAAGCGTTGCGGTGCGCACGAAAAAGGATTTCGGGACGGAGGAAATTCTGCGCGCTTTTAAGGCGCAGGAGGGGATAATTTTGAGAGAGGTGCCCTTGTGCGGCGACGTATGCGGCACGGACAACGTGGCGGTGGGGCGTGTGCGCAGGAGCCAAGCCGACAAAAGAGAGCTGTTGTTTTTCTGCGTCGCGGACAACTTGCTGCGCGGCGCAGCCGCCAACGCCGTGAAAATCGCCAAAGGTATTTTCTCATGAAAGACGATTTTGTTTGCCGAGTCGAAGATTACGCTTCTTTTTTGACAAGTACTCGCCGCGCGCTTCACGCAATGCCGGAGCTTTCGTTCCGCGAAACCGAAACGCTTGATTTCCTGCTTTCGCTCCTTGCCGACGCAGGCTGCGAAAAGCGCAGGTTGAGCTGCGGTAGTCTGGCGTTGTTTTTCGATTTCGGAAAGGAAAAAACCGCCGCTTTCAGATGCGAGCTGGACGGCTTGCCGTTGACCGAGCTGACGGGAGCGGAATATGCTTCCAAAAGAGACGGTTTTATGCATGCGTGCGGACACGACGGACACATGGCGGTATGCGCGGCTTTGGCAAGGCTTCTAAATGGTCTTTCGCAAAAGGAGAAAGCTTATGCGGAAAGAAACGCTCTGATTTTGTTTCAGTCGGGGGAAGAAAGCCTTGGCGGCGCTCAGGCGGTCGTTGACGGCGGAATTTTCGAGGAAACGCGGACGGACAGGATTTTCGCGCTGCACCTGTGGCCCGGCTTGCCGAAAGGAAAAATTTTTTCCAAAGCGGGCGCAGTGCTTGCCCAAAACGCCGAAGCCGACATATTTGTGGGCTGCCCTCAGTCGCACGCCGCGGACGACGGACCCGACAGCCTTGCCGCTGCCGCACGGCTCAAGCTGTCTTTGGAAAAGGATATTTCGTTGCTCGGCAACGCAAAAAACCCCTGCCTGTTGAAATTCGGGCGACTGACGATGTGCGACAATGCGGAGGTCATGCACGGAGGGGGGCTTTCTGCGGAAATCAGGCGTATAGAAAGGTCGCTTAAGTCCGTATCGGGAAACACAGCCGCCGTGTCGGGCGGGGCTTCGGGCGCGCGCAATATCATAGGCGGCTGTTACAAATTGGAAGGCACTTTGCGCGCCCTCGACTCCAAGCTGTTTTCGCTTGCCGAACAAAAAATAAAGGCGGCAGTGTCGGACTGCCGCGCAAAGGGTTATTCGGTTTTTTGTTCCTTAAGGGAGGGGAGCGGCGCGGTGACAAACTGTCCGCGCCTGTTTTCTCTCGCGCAAAGGGCGGCGGACGTGTGCGAGCTGCCCGCGCCCTTTTTGCAGTCGGAGGACTTTTCCGCTTATGCTCGATGCTGTCCGTCGCTCTATATGTTTTTGGGAGTGGGGGATACCTATCCGCTGCACTCGCCCTATTTCGATTTCGACGAAAGTGTGCTGAAAAAGGGGCTGGAAACCTTTGTCACACTCTTTTTCAGTTGAGCTCCTGATGCAGGATTTCGGTGCGGCGGCTTAGCTCGTAAAGCTTTTTGTAAATTCCGTTGCGCTGCATAAGCTCCTCGTGCGTTCCCTGCTCCTGAACGCCTTTTTCCGTGATGACGATAATTTTAGTCGCGTTGCGTATGGTTGACAGACGGTGCGCTATGATGAGGGAGGTGCGTCCCTTAGCCAGATTGTCCAGCGACTGCTGCACCTTGACCTCGCTTTCGTTGTCCAGCGCGCTTGTCGCTTCGTCCAAAATGATGACGGGCGGATTTTTCAGGAAAACGCGCGCTATGGAAATACGCTGCTTCTGACCGCCGCTCAATTTGACGCCTCTTTCGCCCACATAGCTTTCGTAGCCGTCCGGCAGCGTTTGAATAAATTCGTCCGCGCCCGCCATTTTCGCCGCCTCTATGATTTCTTCACGCGTGGCGTCCGGCTTGCCGTAGGCGATGTTTTCGGCGACCGTGCCCCAGAAAAGATAGACGTCCTGCTGAACCATGCCTATGTTTTTGCGCAGTGAGTTCATGGTAACGTCCCTTACGTCGTGGCTGTCAATGGTCACCGCACCCTCAGTCACGTCGTAAAAGCGCGGAATCAGACTTGCGATTGTTGTTTTTCCGCCGCCGCTGGGACCCACGAGCGCCACGACGTCTCCTTTGTTTATCGTGAGATTGAGCTTGTCAAGCACCTTTTTGTCGCCTTTAGAGTAGGAAAAGGTTACGTTGTCTAAACGCACGTTGCCCTCGACGTCCTTGAGCTCGATTGCGTCGGGCTTGTCGGCGGGGGATATCGGCGTGTCCATTATTTGCTGATAGCGTTTGAAGGCGGTTATGCCCCTTTCAAATTGCTCGGAGTAGTCCGCAAAGGATATGAGCGTTGACATGAGCACGGTAGCGTAGAGAAGATAAGCCACAAACAGCCCCGCGTCTATTTTGAACAGCCCGCCGAGAATAAGGATAAATACGTACATGACGGCGTCCATGCCGCGTAAAGACGCGTAAAACACGCCCATGTAGTGGTATACCTCCGATTTCGACCTGACAAGCTCCTTGTTGCCCTTGTCGAATTTTTCCTGCTCTATGCTCTCGTTGGCAAAGGATTTTACCACGCGGATACCGCTCAGCGTGTCCTCGACCTGCGCGTTTATTTCGGATTGATTGTGGCGGTTTTTCTGCCATACCTTGTCCCACCTGCCGTTGAAAACAACCGTAAGCCACGCCATTAGCGGTATCACCGCAAACACGCACAGCGTCATCAGCGGCTGCTGAATCATGAGTATAATGAAAATTCCTATCAGCTTGAGTCCGCTGATAAACAGCGTTTCGGGGCAGTGGTGGGAAAATTCGGTTATGTCGAACAGGTCGGTGGTGATTCTCGACATAAGCGAGCCGACCTTGTTTTCGTCGTAAAAGCCGTGCGACAAAAGCTGCAGCCTGTTAAACAGGTTGCGCCTTAAATCCGCCTCGATTTTTACGCCCATTATGTGTCCGTATTTGTTTACGAAAAAGCGGCATGCGACCTCTATCGCGCGCAGACCGAGAAGTATCAGCCCGAAAATCAGCACCGAGCGCAGCACGACGTAACCCACGTCTATGGCTTCGTTGGTTATGCGCTGGGCAAAGCTGGGGAAAACAAGCTCCACCGCCGTGGCGATTGCCGAGCAAAGCATGTCGAAAAACAGCAGCTTCCCGTATGGTTTGTAATAAGGTATAAATTCTTTTATGTAGCTGGACGAGCTGCGCTCCTTTGCGGGCTTTTGTCTCTCCTTTTTCATGTATTACCTCTCGGAGAATTTTAACAGCCTTTTTTGTATATACGGCGAAATCCGTTTGTGCAACAGGTTTTGCGGCAAACCAAAAACGCGCCCGAAGCGGGA
>URVX01000115.1 GCA_900551395.1 uncultured Subdoligranulum sp.
GATTATTACGGTCTTTGCCGTTATCGAAGAAGCATAAATACGTCCGCCTACGTTCTGCGAGCTGTCCGTACCGTAATTGAATTGAAGCTGCCTGACATCCGCAAGCCCCGCATCTGCAAACTGCTCCTCGATATAGGCAGCCGCCGCCTTTTCCTCCTGAGAAAAGGCAGAACGCTTGGGGTGTGTCTGAACAAAATCCTTTAAAATAAGATATATTTCGTTGTTCTCCATGTCAAACGCCGCGGCCTCTGCCGCCGTCGCGCTTTGCCCGCCTGCAGGGACAATCAAAGACACAGCCGCGACAACAGCAAGTATGAAAAACGCGATAGTCTTTTTCATCATATCACCCCCAAAACCAAAGAGACGAGCTTAAGCCCGAAATAAACAAGATAAGCAACGGCAAAAACCTTGAAATAATAAGGCGCGGATTTGTCGTTGAAGTACAGCTTTTTCGTTTTGACGAAGAAAAGATACAGAAAGGGCGTGGCGACAACAATCTCGAACAATACGCTTCCCCAGCCGATTATTACGGGCGTAAGGTAATAAAGCAGATTAAGCGCGCCCGTAATCAGGTTGATCGGCACGAGACACAAAAGAAACAGCACGGAGAATTCGTTGCGCGGAACCATAACTATTCTGGATACGTAAAGAACAAATCTCAGCAGAAGTCTGACCAAAACCTCTGTGACGACGGCGCTTAAAAGTCCTGTTGCGGCAATAAGCCAGAAGCTGCGCTCGAGCGCCTCGTTGAAAATGCCGGCAAGCGACATGTAATTGAACACGCTTTCGATATAAAACCAATTACAGAAAACAAAGCTTATATAAAAGCAAAGCCTTGTCAGCCATACCGAAAGAGAATAATTTTTTCTCAATTTTTCAATCATTTTTTCCTCACACACAAAGCAAATCCAGAACCAACGCTCTGACGATTTCTTTGTCGTTTATACTGAAATCCCGCAAATCCTTTTCGGCGCGGGAGCAAAGCTCCAAAGCCGACTTCAACTGAGTCGCAGAATAACGCGACGCAGTCTGCGCCGCTCTTTTCATTGCATAAGGCTTGACATTGAACAATCTGCTCAGTTCCTCCGCGCCGCACTCGCCCGTCGCGGAATAAAACATACGCCGGTAAGAATTGTACAATGTTATGATTATTTTTATTACATCCTCGCCGCCGTTTAAAAGCGCCTGCATTATCTCGACTGCCTTGACGGCGTTTTTTTCACTCAAAGCATCCGACAAATCGAAAACGGCATATTCGACGTCTTTCGTTACATTTTGCTCCACCAGCTCATTCGTAATTTCTCCGAAAGAGACCAGCTTAGCCGTCTCTGCGGAAATACGCGACATATCCCGCAGACAATACTCCGCCAAAAGCGCCGCCGCGCCCTTTGCGACAACCGCCTGCCGGGAAGCGGCAAACTCGTTTATCCAACCGATGCAAAAAGACAGGTCGGGCTTCGAGCAGTCCACCCTTTCTCCCTTTACGGAGTCGAAGCAGCCGCTCTGATTGTCGTCCGACAAAATAAGACAGGTGCTTTCAAGAGGATTTCTTGCGTACTCGGCAATAGGCGCGACTTCTTTGACCGCCGAAGCCTTTCCCGATTTGCCGGCAGCGAAATCGCGCACAACCACTATTCTTTTTTCGCTCAAAAACGGAAAGCTCGACGCGCATGTGATTGCCTCCGAAGCGGTCGGCTCCCGCAAAACTGTAAGGTTCAGCTCGGGCATTGCCACGCCGACGGACGCGCATATCGTTTCAATCGCCCGCTGTCGCAGAAAAGCGTCGTCGCCCTCTATGAGAATAACGGGGAAAAATTCCCTTTTCAGTTTTTCCTCAAGCTGAACAAACTTCAACGGACAGACTCCTTTAAGCTAATAAAATTATTTTATCATTTAACACCCTTAAAGTAAAGTTTCCGAGCCTCTTTGCGGAATAAAAATTTTCGTCTTCGGTGTATTGGTTGGTGAGCAGCAGACAGCCGAAGCCGGAATACAGGCGTTTGCTTGCGCTGTCGGTCATCACGACGTCCGCGCCGCCGTCGTAAATACGCGCTACCGTCAGCATATCGGCTTCGGAGCTGCCGTTAAAGGAAACGAATATATTTTTGCCGTTGAAGCGCACGTTTACTCCTGCGGGAGCTCCGTTTGCAACGACGGCGAAAAAGCTCATCTTATCCCCTATCTCCGCGCCGTAAAAAGCGTCCGCCGTTTTTATGCCTCCGCGGGACAAAATCAAATCCTTTTCCGAGTCGTTACCTCGCATTTTGTGCAGCGTGCCTACTGTCGCTCCGTCTGAGCCGCCGCCCAGAACATATCTCGGCTCAAAGCTGTCGTATTCGAGAACAATTACGTCGAAGCTTTTTATCCCTCGCTCCGCGCAAACGGCTTTTATTTCGTTTACGCAGGCATAATCCGAAAATTCCGAAACCGCGACCGCTCGGTTTTCATCGTCTATGAAAACCGCAGCTGCGCTTGGGCAGTCAAGCATGACTATTTCAAAGTCGCCTTTTTGGGGAAACTGATTTATTACGGCGCAGAACAAAAAAATTCCGGTCAGACAAAGACAAGCTATTTTCCTGCTGCTTTTCGAAATATTTATAAAGCCTCCCGCTACAAACAAAATCAAAAGAACAACAAAAGCTCCCGCCCCGAAGGATCTAAGCGGAATAACGGCGAAATTCGGCTCGGACAAGAAACCGACGACCGCGTTTATGACTTTTATCAGAAAATCCGGCACGGCAAGAAAAAAATTCAAAAACGGAATCATGCCTATCCAAAGCAAAAGGAAAATCACCGAAACAAGAGGAATTATCAGTAAATTGAGAAAAAGAGAAAACAACGGTATCAGACCGTAATAATGCACTACCAAAGGAAAGGTTCCCAAAGACGCCCCAATCGACAAAAGCAGTGAAGACAAAAGGCTTTTCTTGAGCTTGTTCATATTTTGGTCGAGACGTCTGATTTTCACCGCCGAAAAGGCAGCTATTCCGTAAACGGCGGCAAAGGACATCTGAAAGCCTCCGTCGAACAGATAAAAAGGATTGAGCGCAAGAACAACCAGCATGGCAAAGGACACAGAGCTTAACATATCTCCTTTTGCGCCGATAGCGTTGAGAAGCATACCCGCAAAAATCATAATCGCTGCTCTCACCACCGACGGAGAAAAACCGCAAATCCAAGCGTAAAACAATATAGGAATTACCGTCGCAATCAACGTAACCGATGTTTTAAGACGCAGCTTTCTGACTGCAAAAGCAAAAATTCCCGCAACAAAGCCCACGTGAAGACCGCTTACGGCAAAAATATGCGCGACGCCCGTCCTTTTGTATGCGCCGGACAGGCTGTCATCCATAAAAGCCTTGTCGCCGATGACCAGTCCGACGGCAACCGCGCCGCTGTCAACGCCCATATTTTCGTTCAGAGTAGCTCTCACGAAATCGCGTATGCGTTCAGGCAGAGAGGCATATCCCGCGCTGCCCGAAACGCTCTTGACGTTTTCGCAGGAATAATAGATTTTGTTTTTTACGAAATATGTCAGCACGCCGTCGGACAAAAGCGCCAAAGGGTATACGTCGGCGTAAAAAACCACTTCGTCACCGACGGAAATCCCCTCTAAGGCGAAACGAGCCTGAACGCCGCCGTCAAGCTCCGTTGTTTTTTCTCCGTCAAAAACATAAACGTCCCTGAGAAAGAATTTTCCGTAACCATTTTCATCGGGATTGAACGAAATGTCCGTCACTACTCCGCGCACCTTAACATTTTCAAATGCGGCGCGCCCGTTTGTTTCGTTTATTTTGGCATTTGTTTCAAAAAATCCGCAAAACAAAGACGCAAGAATCAAAATAAACGCGAGCATAAGATTTTTACGTCTGAAAACTATGCTTAGCAAAACTCCCAAGCCGGACGCTCCGAGCCCTGCCGCAAGCCAATATCCTTTGCCGCGCCACAACGCATAGGCGCAGAGCACGCCGGCAGCAAAGCCGAGCGCAAGGAAAAGAAAGCCTCTGAAATTGAGAAATCGCTTCATAAATTTTCCCCTACGTGCAGCTTGTAGAACACATTGAGATAAAGCTCCTCGCCCAAAAGCGCTTCAAGCTCGGTCATATCGGTGAAATAAGCCGATTTTTTGTAGTTCTCTATAACTTCTACGATATCCGGAGAAATTTTGCCCGTAGCGGCGACTGCGAAAAAAGAAGAATTGACGTTTATCGACGGACAGAC
>URVX01000116.1 GCA_900551395.1 uncultured Subdoligranulum sp.
ATTTTTTTGTTCATGCCCATCTCCTTTTTTCCTTAGTATGTTCCTTGCGGGAAAAATTATGTAACAATCAGCCCACGGCGAAAAGAGGTCTTAAAACGAGAAATACCACGACCGAAACGACAAGACAAAAAACAAGACACAACGCAAGCATAAGCAGATATTTTTTTGCCGTCCGCCACCAGTCCCGATTGAGACAGCCCCCGTCGTAAACGCATATATATTTGCCGATGAAAATGCACGCAAACATGAACGCGCTGCGAGTGACAAAGACGACGACCAGATAAACTCCTCCCATAAAACCGAATTCGGCAATGAGAACAACGCTTCCCACACCCAGCACGACACCTCGGATAAGCACCAGCAAAAAATGAAAGTGCTTCCCGAAGGAAAACAGATTGAGGCAAAAGAGAATCAGCACAAGCTTTGCGCATTTCCAGAAATTCTGAAACCAAACTGCAAAAAAATTGTTCGATTGAACAACTATGAGCACAATATCCGTTGTATGCACGAAAAGCCACTCGGTTTGTTCTATCCTTTTGAAAAAAATAAAACCCAGTATCATGCCTGCGGCAAATACCGCCAGATAGATGAGCATTTTGGTTTTGTTCGATTTGAAAATATCTCTGACCGACGTCCACGCGTCCCGCAGAAACAAAGAAATGTTCATATAAAAAAATATGAACATCTCAATTAGATTATGAATTTTTTTGTATTATTTTGTCGGTGTTTTCAAACATCCACTCCGCATAAACGCCGTAGCCCCTCGTCGGGTCGTTGACAAAAACATGAGTTACCGCACCGACAAGCTTTCCGTCCTGCAAAATAGGACTGCCGCTCATCCCCTGAACGATACCGCCCGTAGCATCGATAAGCTCTTTGTCGTCAACCTTTATAACTATGCTGCGGTCATCCATAGCGCTCTGTCTGTTAGCCTTTATTATCTCGATTTTGTACTCCTTTCTCGAGCCGTCCACTGTGGAAAGTATAGTGGCTTTTCCCGGCTTGACTTCATCCGCAGAAGCAATCTGAATAAAATCGGATTTCGCGCCCTGATAAGCGTCAAGCTTGCCGTAAACGCCGAATTTGTTGTTTTCATAAATGGCTCCAAGCTTTTCGTCGGTCAAAATGTTTCCCCTGAGCGAACCGGCTGTGCCCTTTATGCCTCTTTCGACGCCGATTATTTCACAGCCGTAAACGGTTCCTCCCGTAACATTGACTATTCTGCCCGTTTTGCTGTCCATAACGGGGTGTCCCAGACTTGCAAAAGCTCCGTTGGAGCGTACAAACGTCATCGTTCCGACGCCGCTGCTGCTGTCCTTCGACCAAAGCCCCAGCTTGTAGGTTTTTGTGCCTATGTCAAGCGCGGGCGTGATTTTGGTTTCAAAAAATTTTGTGCCCCTTATATATTTGAGGGATAGCTCGCGTCCGTTGCTTAAGCTGAGAACCTCCATCATTCTGGTGGTATTGGGTATCATAATCCCGTCAAGCTCGATAATTTTGTCACCAATCTGAAGCCCTGCCGAGAGCGCGGGAGTTTTCACTCCGTTTTCCGTAATAACGTCGCTCAGACCGATAATAAAGGCGCCCTCCCCTTCGAAGCTGAGTCCTACGGGATAACCGCCTACATATACCTTTTCTTCTATTTTTTTACGCTTCGGCGCAATAAACAGAGAGCTTACCTTTTCGGATATATCTTCTCCGGAAGCTTCGTATCGAACTGCTACCGGCTCCGGCGTTTCACTGCCAATATAAACGAGGCAGAAGCATACGGCAAAGAGCAAAACGGCAACGAAAACCATTACAATTTTTTTATTCATAACAAAAAACCTCAAAATTAGTTTGAGGCTTTTCGCGTATTTTATTTATAAATTCTCAAATCAGAGCAAACCTTTTTTAAATTCGTCCGCCCAATCTATCATTTCCTGCGCATGAAGTCCGCCGTAGGCTCCTATTTCCGCCCCGCCGATAAGTCTCGAAATTTCAGCTGTTTTGGAAGCGGCATTCAGCCTGGTCACAGTTGTAGAGGTTTTTCCGTCCTTTTCGCGCTTTTCAATCAAGTATCCCGCGTCGGACATGGCGGCTATTTGCGGCAGGTGCGTAATAACGATACATTGCTCCTTTCTCGATGCCTGGGCAAGCTTTTTTGCCACCATTTGAGCGACATTGCCCGAAATACCCGTGTCTATTTCGTCGAAAACCATTGTAGGAATCTTTTCTATAGAAGCGGTAATATTTTTCAACGCAAGCATAAAGCGCGACATTTCTCCGCCCGACGCTACCTTTGACATAGGCTTTAACGGTTCTCCCGCATTTGCCGACAGCATAAATTCCATTTTGTCAAAGCCGTTTGAATGCGGAACAAAATCCTGCAAAGCCGGAGCTTCCTCAAACCTGGCGGCAAAGCTCGTATTCATGCCAAGCTCGCGCAGCTGCCCGACAACCTCTGCGGCAAATTTTTCCGCCGCCAGCCTTCTGTGCTCCGACAGCCTCAGGGAAAGGTCATAAATTTCGTTTTTAAGCAAATTCTTTCGCTCATTCAATTTTTCGGTTATGCGGGCAGAGTCGGACAACGAATCGTATTGCCTTTGGGCGTCCTTCAAAAATTCAAATATTTCCGAAACTGTCGCGCCGTATTTTTTCTTCAGACTCTTGATTTTATCGAGACGGTATTCTATTTCGTCAAGATACTTCGGGTCGTATTCGTCGCCGCCTGCCATATCTTCGACAACCGAAATTATGTCCTCCGCCTCGTATCTCAAAGCGTCGAGTCTGTCGCAAACGGAGGAAAACGTTTCTCCGAGTCCTGAAACGACGGCAAAGCACTGCGACGCCGAGACTATCCTCTCAACTGCACCGTCTTCTCCGTTGAGCGCCGCAATCGCGCCTCCCACTGCGGAAGAAATTTTTTCAAAATTGAGTATTTTCCGCTTCTGCTCCAAAAGACGCATTTCCTCGTCTTCGCCAAGCCCTGCGGATTCTATCTCGTTTATCTGAAAGGACAAAATATCCAGCAGCCTTTCCCTCTGCTCATCGCTGCCGCCGTATTTTTCCAGCTCCTTTTCCAGCTCCTTAAACTCGGCGCAGGCTGAAGACAGCTTTTCCTTTAGAACAAAAGCGGGAGCGTAGCCGTCCAGAATTTTAAGATGATTTTCCGGCTTTATCAATCCAAGATGCTCGCTCTGCCCGAAAATATCCACAAGCAGCGAGGTAAGGCTTTTGAGCATACCCGTAGCGGAAATCCTGCCGTTGATTCTGCTTTCGCTTTTTCCGTTTCTGTTTAAGGAGCGGCTTAAAATCAGAGTTGTATCCCTGTCAAAGCCCATGTCCTCCAAGGCGTTCAAAGCTCTCGAATCCGATTCAAGCTCGAAGGCTGCCTCCACAAAGGCGGTTTCCTCTCCGTATTTTATTAAGTTTTTGTCCGCTCTTTCTCCCAAAACGAAAGACAGCGCGTCTACGATTATGGATTTTCCCGCGCCGGTTTCGCCGCTCAGAACACAAAGCCCCTTTTCAAATTCGATATTCTGGGACGCAATGAGAGCAATATTTTTGATAAACAGATTTTTTAACATTTCAACCCAAAATCGCTTCGAGCTTTGTCTTGAGAGTTTCCGCGTCCTCGTCGGTCATGGCTACCATAAGAATGGTGTCGTAGCCGGAAACGCAGCCAATCATTTCGGGATATTTGAATTGCTCGATAACCATACCGACGTTTGTGGAGCATCCCGAAAGCGTTTTGACAATAACCAGATTTCGGGCGGTCGTAAAAGAAACTACGGCTTCCCTGAAAAGAGTTATTAGCTTGCTTGAAATTATGTAATCTACCGATTTTACGGTCACATATCTCGACACGCCCTGATCGGACGTCGCCTTGATAAGCCCCAGCTCCTTTATATCGCGGCTGATAGTTGCCTGTGTGACGTTGAAGCCGCATTTGGACAGCTTAAGGACGATATCAGAAGTGTCCTTGACAAGTTAAATGAGCGTGAACAGAAAGTGCTGAGAATGCGTTTTGGTCTGGACGATGGCAAGGAACATACATTGGAAGAGGTTGGCCAGGAACTGCATGTTACCCGTGAACGTATCCGGCAGATAGAGGCGAAGGCCCTTCGC
>URVX01000117.1 GCA_900551395.1 uncultured Subdoligranulum sp.
GATCAGGAAATACAGCGGAGTTCTGGAGTCTCCCAACGCCTGAAAAATGCCGTTGAAAACATTGTAAAGATATAAAAATACCAGCCCGCCCACATATATGTAAAGATAAAGACAGCCGTCCTCGAATATATTTTCAGGAGTGTCTACCGCCCTCAAAAGAGGCTTGCAGGTCAACAACCCCACAACGGTGAGCAGCGCGGACAGCGCTCCGGCGGCGATGACCGTCGTCCAGACGGCAGTTTTCAGCTTGGCAGTTTCCTTTGCGCCGAAAAGTCTCGCTATGACTACAGAACAGCCTATCGAACAGCCGAAGGCTATCGCCATGAAAATCATCGTTATCGGATAAGAAGCCCCCACTGCCGCAAGCGCGTCCTCTCCCGCGAATTTTCCGGCAATCACGCTGTCGGCAAGGTTGTACATCTGTTGAAACACTATGCTCAAAAGCATAGGCAGCACAAACATAAACATAACCCTTATCGACTTTCCGTTTGTCAAGTCCTTTACCATTTTTTCTTTCCTTTTTGTTCAGGTAAAAAAATTATAGCACCACAACCATTTGATGTAAAATACAAAAATTTTGTTATTATATAAGGAATTTTAATAATTTATTAAGCATTGATTATAACGGGTGCATAATCTACACCAAATTTTTTCCAAATAAACTCAAATATATTTGTACAATTATCTAATAGTAATTGTAAAATAATTTCGTTGGCCTGCTCGATAAGCTTAAACAGCCGTTACATATTTTTTCCCTTAAACGATACTTGCAGCAAAATTTTTTTTCAGGCTTCGACCGATTTTGTTTTTTCTCATGCAGGTTTTTTCAGGGCAGGCTAAACGGGGCGCTCCCCTCCGGAAGCGCCCCGTTTTTAATTACCCTTGTTTAAGCCGGCTGAGAAATATAATTTTCGTTATGCTTGTATCTCGCGAACTGTGCGGAGAACCATACGTCGGCTTCCTTCTCCATACCCTTGAGCTCGAACACGAAAACAGCCTCGTATTTTTCCCCGACTTTGTTTACGTCAAAGGGATAAGATTGATAAGACGAAGCGGAGACTGTCATTGCCGCGACGGTATAATGAACAGCTTCCGAACCGTCATCTCCTCTAAAATCTAACCAGACCACATTGTCGAAAAAGCTTTCGTCGAAATGTATGAACACCTCTCTGCCGGAATTGGCTGTCGCCTGAATATTTTTGACTCGGACAAACCAGCGACCGTCCGACAGGGTAAGCTTGCTCCAGTCGTTGAATTCCACCTCATAAGCCGTATGCCGGCTTTTGCCGTCCTTAATCCGAGTGTTTTCCCATCGTGCGTACATATTGAACGTCTCGCCGTCTATACCCGACACGGGGAAAACCACTCTTTCGCCCCAATCGCCGTCGGCGGAGCCGTCCTTTGTCCACCAGCCGGCGAAATATTTTCCCTCTGTGGCGCACACGGGCAATGGCTCGAAGCTCACTGACGCGCCCTGAATGTTGGACAGATTTTCGCCGTCGGTGTTGACAAAACGGAAGTTGGTTCTTGGCAGCGTGCCGTCAACAGTATCCAATTTGCCCGACAAGCCGTGAATAAACAAGAAGTCATACCAATCGGAGTATACCTCGACGGGTACCGCAAACCTGACCTGAGTTCTTTCGGGAGAGTAAGAATTTCCGAAAGTATGGAGCGGACAATCGACATAAGGAATGGCAGCTCCTTTGAAAACATACACGGTTGCGCTTCTGTTGCCATTGAAAGCGCCGTAGCAGATTTCTTCGATTGTAGTGGGGAAAGTTACAGTCATTGCCGTTGTATACGGAGCAAAATTGCTTCCTACAACTTTCACTCCTTCGGAAAATTCAATCGTCTGAATTCCGAACATGCCGCTCAACAGATTCTCCGCGACAATTTCCACGCCTGCGGGCGTAACAAAAGCGCCGTTGTTTTCCATTATCAGTCCTACGGGGCATATCAAAAGGGTTTTTCCGTCGGCTGTGCACAGCATACCGCCCGATGTCGAAAAATATTCCGAGCCTGCAGCCGCGTTTATCGAGGTAAGCATGTCGCAGCCGTCGAAAGCGTTTGCATCAACCAGTTCGACGGTCACGGGAAGATTGACGGCAGTCAGAGACGAACACCATCCGAAAGCCGTGCTCCCTATCGTTGTGACAGCCGTTTCCGAAAGATTTATTTCCACCAGCATAGAACAACCCGAAAACGCGTTTTCTCCGATTGACGCAAGCGCGGCAGGCAGCTGCGCCGTTGTCAGCGAAGAACAATAGGAGAACATTCCTTTGGAAAGAGAGGTTATATTCTCGGGCACCGTCACCGAAGTCATGGATTGAGCGCCGTAAAAAGCGTTTTCCGCAACAGACGCGACTGTCGCAGGTATGGAATAAGCTCCTACGTTTTCCTTGCCGGAAACGCAGAAAAGGAGCTTGTCTCCGTCCGTTTCCTTTTGGATAAATGCAAAGCCCTCGTCCAGCGCAAAATTGACGTTGCCCTCCGCAAGGGTAAAGGTCTGGAAGCTGTTGTTATTGGACGTGCTGTAAGTAAGCGCGTGTACACCCATGGCGGTCAAGGAGGCAGGCAAAGATACGCTTGTCAGCCTCTGTCCCTCAAAAGCTCTCGTCCCTATCGACATAAGTCCTTCGGGAAAAGAAATGCTCTTGAGCTTTCCGGCGACAGCAAACGCGCCCTTGTTTCTCGCGTCAGAAGCATCGTCGTAAACGCCGCTTTCGTCGTAGCCCTCGACGATTTTTACAGAGCCGCCGTCAAACTCGACCTCTGCCAGATTTGTGCAGGTGCCGAAAGTCGATGACGGGATTTTCTCCAAATCGGATTTTATCGTCACCTTTTGCAGCACGGTATTGTTAAAATTATAAGAAATGCCCGTAGTCGGGTGAATCCTGTAACCGCCGAAAAACAAAGCGGTGTCGCGGATTGAAGTTACCTCCTGCGGAATTACAACCTCCGAAAGCGTAAGACTCGCCCAAACAAGCGCGCCGTCGGCGTCTACGAGCATAGTGTCGTCGGCAATGGACGTGAACCGCTCGTTTGTGTCAAATGTGGTAATCGTCCGGAGAAAGGCATTTCTTCCGAAAGCGTTTTTGCCGATTGTCTGTATCGAGTCGGGCAGCACGATTGCAGTTGTGCCGCAACTCACATAATTGTTGTTATTTGTTCCATACGCATAGGAAATTCCGTCGAAGCCATAGTCTGCAATAGCGACAACGGGCAGATTTTCATAGGAATCCGGTATGGCAATCGCATTGGGCATTTCCGCGCCCGCCGCTTTTGACACTATGTAGCCGTCGCCGTCGGCATTGAGCTTAAACTCAAAAAGGCTTAAGTCGCTCGCTTGATACGTATACAACGCGCAAACGTCAAGATTTTCCGTGACCATAGTCAAATCGCTGTCCCAGCCGGAAAGCCGATAAAGAGGATAAAGCCTGTGCATGGCGGCATTCTCGTCGGGAGCGATGACCTGACTTGCATAAGGCACAGTCAGCTCCTCGCCTATCATGGCGCCGTCCTCGCCGAAAAAGCGCACGGTCAACGTTTTGTATTCCCAGACTGCGACAAAAGCCACGTCACGCAGATTGTCCGCTATCGGATAGGAGTCGCCGTTTAAATACAGCCCTTTGCCGTCGCTCCACCCCTTGAACACATAACCGATTCTGTTTTCGGCAGCAGGAAAAGTAATTTCCCCGTCCTTGTCGAAGCTGCCTCCAGCAGGGTCGGTCATCTCGTCGACAGCATAAGAAAAGCTGACCGAAAATGCTTTGTTGACGTAATTGGGATAAAGCGTAACGTCCTGCCGTTTGCCCGCACCGTCTCTGTCACGCTCTCGTCGGCAGACATAACATACGTCACCGTGAAATACGCCTTTTGGTAACGCGCCCAAAGCTCGATGTCGCCTGTCACGGAGGCCTGGAAATCAAATTTTTCGCCGCCTTCTCTTTGCGTGTACCAGCCCTCGACCTCGACATCGGGGGCACATTCGACCTTGGGCTCGATTGCTTTGTCACCCTTTGATACCTTGCTTGTTATGCTCGTGTCATCCCCCGTGTGAAAGGTCACGGTATATGTTTTCGACGCACA
>URVX01000118.1 GCA_900551395.1 uncultured Subdoligranulum sp.
AAAAGCCCGTCCATACTTTTGAGCCTGTTAACGTCTTCGTAGCCCTATATCGCAAGTCCCTGTCGGAAATACTTGACGAGAATTTTGTCGTCGGGAGCAAGCAGCTCTTTGGTTGCCGAGTCAAACCATACGATTACGTGCTCTATGCCGCCGTGCGTACCGGTTACAAAGCCCTCTTTGCCTTTGGCGTCGCCGGAAAGCACGCGCGCTTTGTTTCCTATGCAGGACAGAAAGTTGTACGCGCCGTTTTCGGCGTTGTCGGCGTTCTGCGTGGACACGTCGGGTTCTATGTGGTCTCCCACCCAGCCGAAAACGCTGTCGCCCAGCGTGACGTTGTAGCAAATCGCGCCCACCGTTGGATAAGCGACTGCTTTCCCGTCGGTTGTCACTCTGTAAACATTGCCTCTCACGGTCGGGTTGTGCACCTTTCCCGTCACCGACTGCATGACCAGCCGTTCTCTGTTTGTTTTAAGCATAATTCTTTCTCCTTTCCGAAATTAACCCGCAGTGAAATAACCGGGCGCTACAGCGGGAATCAGCAGCCCGAACACGAGATAACCTACCGCCCCGCCTCCGACTATCAATATGACGGGATTTATTTTTTTGTTCTTTATTTTTATATTTGACACGCAAAATGCCACAGCAACAAAAATAAGCGAAACCCAGTCGAAGCTGTCAAACCAGCTGCCTGCCGAAGAAAAATCCTTAAGGTCCATGAGCGGCAGCACGACCTTTAAAGTTATCGAAACGCCCGCTGCGGAAATAAGTCCCGTGACAACCGGCTTGATTCCGTCGAAAGCGCCTCTCAAAATTCTGTTTTTGCTTATTTTGGAATAAACGGCGGAAAAAATAAGGATGATTATCAACGATGGCAGGACAACCGAAAAGGTTGCCACCACTCCGCCCAGAATTCCGCCCTGACTTGCCCCTACAAACGTAGCGATATTTATGGCGAAAGGTCCCGGAGTGGACTCGGAAATGCCGATGTAGTTGAGCAGCTGCGAATCGGTGAGCCAGCCCTTGTTGTCTACTATTTCCTGAGTAATCATGGGTATCATGGCGTAGCCGCCGCCTATGGTAAACAGTCCTATGCGGAAAAATATCCAGAAAAGCTCGAGATAAATCATTTGCCGTCCTCCTTGCCGTCGGGGGGATTTTCTTCGTCGCCGTGCGGCGGCACGACATTGCCGTCCTCCGCTTCCGTTTCGGCGCCGTCAAGATTTTTTTCCAGCAGCTTTTTCTGCATCGAAGTCTTTATCAGCGTGTACGCTATGCCGTAAACTCCGCCTGCCAGAATAAGAAAAATGACGTTAAAATCGGTAAGCAGCGTCACCGCAAACGCAGCAGCCGCTATCAGATAAGACTGCCAGCTTTTGTCCAGCTGCCTGAAAAACTTGACCATGGCGTTGACGATAAGCACCACTACAACCGCCTGTATCCCCTTGAAGGCTGCGGCGAGCCACGCGACCTCCTCGAGATAATGAACGAAAAAGGAAAGCACGGTAATAATCGTCAGCGAAGGCAGAACGACTCCAAGCGTACCCAGAATTCCGCCCAATACGCCCGCAACCTTGTAGCCTACGAAGGTGGCGGAATTGACGGCGATGGCTCCCGGAGTCATTTCGGAAATGATAAGCATATCCGTCATATCATCCTGCGTCAACCACTTTTTGCGTTCCACAAGCTCGGCGGAAATAACGGATATCATGGCGTATCCGCCGCCGAATGTAAAAAGCCCGATTTTGAAAAAGCTCAGAAATACCTGCAACGCTTTTTTGAATTTGTCCATAGCAAGCAGATTATACAGCAAACGCTATCGCCTTTCAAGCAAAAAACGGGAGCGCAAAAAATTTTATTTTCGTCGCCAAAAGACTTGAAAAAAAAGTGTGTTTGATTTAAAGTATATATGAAGAAAACTACAACGGAGAAATAATTATGACGCAGCAGAATCTGATAATTTTCGACCATCCTTTAATCAGCCACAAAATTGCCCTTTTGAGAAGCGTAGACACGGGAGCAAAGCAGTTCCGCGAGCTTGTTGAGGAAATAACCACTCTCATGGCGTTTGAAGCGTTAAAGGACGTACCCACAAAAACGATAGAGGTGACTACTCCTCTGGAAAGATGCACTCAGACCGTAGTTGCGGAAAACTCCGTAGTCATCGTTCCCGTGCTGCGCGCGGGGCTGGGTATGGTAAACGGAATACATACGCTTCTTCCTACGGCAAAGGTAGGACATATCGGTCTTTACCGCGACCACGACACGCTGGAGCCCAAAGAATATTACTGCAAGCTGCCTGAAGGCATAGAAGACAAAACGGTCATCGTAATCGACCCCATGCTTGCTACCGGAGGCAGTCTCGTTGCGGCAATAGATATGCTGAAAAAACGCGGCGTAAAGAAAATCAAGGCAATGAACATCATCGCCGCTCCCGCAGGCATCGAAGCAGTGCAGAAGGCTCACCCCGACGTTCAGCTCTACATTGCCCAGCTCGACCGCTGCTTAAACGAAATGGGTTATATTCTTCCCGGTCTGGGAGACGCGGGCGACAGGATATTCGGAACAAAATAAAATCGCGCAAAAGCAAAGCCGCGACGCAAATTGCGTCGCGGCTTTGCTTTTATTCTTTGTCCTTGTTTTTTTGAGAGTATACCCGCGCGCAGTCAAACTTTAAGGACGGCATTCGAGTTCCGGAAACGCAAGCGTTTCATGACTTCAGGCAATTTCCTGCCTGCGCGCTTCCGACGATTTGTTTCCGACGCCGCCGCTTATTTTGCGCGCCTGAGCGGCGCCGCCCTCTACGCTCAAAATATCCGCCTTTACGTCGCAGTCGACCTCGACCTGATAGTTTTTGCTGTCGCTTCCTATGAGAGTCACGTTATATATTTCCACCTTGACGTCATTTCCGGGCTTGGCTCCAACAAACGCCGCCGTAATTTCCCCTACGGCAACGGCATCCGTTTCTACAATTCCCTCCGGTCTGCCCACCTGCGAGAAAGTCACCGTAGTAGTGCCGTCGAAAATCTTGTCGTTTGCGACGACCTCCTTGAGAACTACCTTTTTGGGCGTTATGTCGCCGCAAAGCTTTGTCTCGCGCAATGAATAATTTTGTGAATTGCTTCCCTTTATGCTGACATTTTCAAGAGTTATGCTCTTGTTTTCTCCCGCGTTCTTGTCCGAAAATCTGGCGGTAGCGTCCAGCTTAAGAACGTCGCCGTTTACGCTTCCCTGAAGCGGAATATCGGTTAAAACGACGGTATCCGTTCCGTCATATTCCTTGACAAGCTTGTTTGAAATGTCGAAGGTCAGCTCGCGCGGCAGGATTTTAACAGTGCCCGCAGTGACTTCTACATCGTATTTTTCGCTTTCGAATTCACGGAAAGAAATTTCGTAATCGCCTGCATCGTCACCCGCCTTGACCTTAGCCTCGGCAAGAGAAACGAGACCGAGCGAGTCTGCGGTATCGCCGTCGACAAGTCCGTCTATCGTATATGTGGGAGCGGGTATTTCCTCCCCGTAAACAACGCTTGTGTCGTTTGCCTTTATTTTAAGCAAAGGCTTGTTGACGGTCATGGAAAACTCCGCTATTTCTTTTCCGTCGAGTGGGTGCCCACTCCGACGGAAGATGTGTTGAGCACAAGAGCGGATTTGTCGGACGCGTCCTTTTTCTGAACTTCCTTGTCGTCGATTTTCCACACTATCGTGTCGCCCTTGCGGTATCTGTAATCCTCGAGATTGAGATTTACGGAATTGCTTTCGCCGTACCTGTAGCTCTTTGCTCCCTTGATGATTCCCTTGCTTGTGCCCATGTTGGACAAGACTATTATAAGCACGATTATTGCCGCCAGCACGATAAGCGTCCATGCAAGAGCCTTGACTGTGCCGTCGCCGCTTTTTTTTGTTTTCACCGCAGCGCCGCCCGAGCTTTTTTCATTCGAGCCGGCTTTATTTTCCGCAGCCGAGCTTCCTGCGCCGGTATTTTCCTTTTTTCCCGAAGCCTGCTCGGAGCCTGAC
>URVX01000119.1 GCA_900551395.1 uncultured Subdoligranulum sp.
TAAAGGAAACAAAAGCTTTTATGGAAATCTGGGAAATTTTACTTTTGATTATCGGTATATGGGCGGCGATGGAAATCGTTTTTTCAGCCGTCATTTTTTCCGTTGCCTTCAGACGCCGCAAAAAACGCGGCGCAGACGCTGTGAGCGACGCGTATCTGCTTTTCGAGCCGCTTTACCGAGAGGAGAAAATATATGCCGACGGGCTGGAAAAAAGAGAGGTAAGCGTCACCGCAAGGGACGGGGTTACGCTCAAGGGAGATTTTTATCCCGCCCGGAACGCGCGCGCCACGCTCATTTACTTTCACGGTTATCGCGGCAGCTCCGCCGACTTTTGCCTGTGTATCCGCTTTTTTCACTCTCGGGGCTTCAACGTGCTTTTGCCAGACCAGCGCGCGCACGGCAGAAGCGGCGGAAAGTACGTCTGCTTCGGCGTCAAGGAGCGCTACGACTGCCTCGATTGGGTAGGGCTGACGACAAAAACGCTCGCAGCGGGACTGCCCGTAGTTCTGGACGGGATTTCCATGGGCGGCACGACGGTGCTGCTTGCGGCGGGACTCGACCTGCCCGAAGACGTCAAAGCGATAATCGCCGACTGCGGTTTCACCTCGGCGTGGGAGCAAATCAGGCACAACTTAAAAACGACAATGCGTATGCCGGCATTTCCCTGCCTTTACATAGTTAGCCTTTTTGCGCGCATATTCGCAAAATGCAGACTGCGCTCCTCCGATACTCGCGACGCAGTGCGCAAAAACCGCAGAGTGCCGATATTTTTTGCGACGGGCACGCGCGACCGCGTTGTGCCTCCAAAAATGACGGAACAAAATTACGAGGCGTGCAGCGCGCCCAAAATGCTGCTTCTTACCGAAGCGGCGCACGGTATGAGCTACCTTGCCGCAAAGGACGAATACGAAAAACAGCTCGACGCATTTTTGGAAGGCTGTCTCAAGCCTGCGGATTGAAAAATGAAAACAACGGAAAAACAAGCGGACTTCACACAACTCTTAAAGGATATGGCGTGCGGCGCAAGCTTCGACGACTACGCCCGATTTCTTGCGCTGGAAAACGCAAAATACAACCTGACCGCGCTTGACCAAGAACAGACGCGGCTCAAGCACTTTGCCGACAGCCTGAGCGCGGCGGCGGCGGGACTGCTTTCCGAAAACGCGCGCGTGTGCGACATAGGCAGCGGCGCGGGACTGCCCGCCGTTCCTTTGAAAATCGTCCGTCCCGACCTGAATTTCACGCTCGTCGAGGCGGTGGAAAAAAAGACGCGCTTTTTGTCCGCGCTTGCGGAGCGTCTGCAAATCCTTGACGGACTTGCGATAAAGCACTGCCGAGCCGAGCAGGAGGCAGCCGCAAACAGAGCCGTTTACGACGCGGTGACTGCGCGCGCCGTTGCGCCGCTCAACACGCTGCTGGAATATGCCCTGCCTCTGCTTAAGACGGGAGGTATATTCATTGCCTACAAGGGAGCCAATTTCGCAGAAGAAGTCAGGCAGGCGGAAAACGCCGCAAGGCTGCTGGGCGCAGACCTCGCATCGGCAATAGTTTACTCTCTCGAGCAGCCGCGCGACCGCGCGCTGCTGGTTTATGCAAAAACACGGGAAACTCCCCCGCGCTTTCCCAGAAAAAACAACAATCCGCGCCGCAAGCCGCTTTGACGCACTGATTGGGGCTATCGGTTGCGCGTCTGCCGTATTTTTCTTTTAAGGAAACGCTTAACTGTCAAAAAAGTTCGTTTTTTTCTCTGCGGGACAATGTCCGCAGGCTTTAAGAGCATTAAAGACCTCGCGGAAAGCAAATTCGGGAACAATTTGCAGGACGGTCGCATTTCCCGACACGCGGGCTTAATTCCGCTTCCGTTTGTCGCGATGCGCCTTTTAAGAGCCATGCGGCTTTGTTTCAAATAACCAAAAGGCGCGAATTTAAATCCGCGCCTTTCGGTTATCGGGTTGTTAAAGAAGCGTTGCAGCCTCTGACATCGGTCTTATTTTCAGATATTCTCCGTTTCGGTCACAATCATTTTGCCGCACTCTTCGCATATATATCCCTTGTATCTGACGCCGTCCGCAACCCACGTGTAGGTTTTTCCGCTTTCGGCAGGCGTGTGTTCGGTCATCCCGGTTACAACCTCAAACGTAATCGTGTAGCCGCTCTCCGCATCCGTGTATTCATAGCGTATGACGCCCTGTTTGTTGCAGGTAGCTTCCTCGATTGTGGTTTTCTTGTAGCTGCCGTCTCCCAGCACGGGGAGAGTTATCGTATAAATTTGCCCACAACCGTTTCTTTCGCAGGATATAACGACTTCGACTGTTTCGTCTGCAGTAGGAAGCTTTTCAAAGCTTTCAATGACAAGGCTGTGTCCTTTGGCGGGTATATCCTCCGTATAAGTGCCGCCGCACATGGAGCAGATAAAAGTTTTCGTTCCGTCTTCCGTGCAGGTTGCGGGCTCGGTCACTTCGGCAGTGTCGTAGGAGTGGTCTCTGTAAGTGTTTACGAAAACCATTTCGCCGCACTCCTCGCATATGTAATAGCCCTTGCCGTTGACCTGACATGTAGCCTTGTTGTCCGCAAATTCGGTGATTCCCTCTATTTCTGCGTTGTAAAGACCGTCCTTTTCCCACTCGGAGGCAAGCTTGCCGTTCAATTTGTGAGGAGTTTTGGGTACGGGAACTATCAGAGAAATCTCTCCGTGGACGCCGTCGTTGTAGGTGCAGAGCATTTCGCCCTCCTCCTCGCAGGTTGCGGGCTTTATTATCTGCGACTTTACATTAGTCAGACCCGTTTTCTTTTGGGTTTCCTCATTGCATCTCGTGCAGGTGACCGTCAGCGTAAACGTGCCGTCTTGCTCCTGCGTCAGAGTCCACTGCTCCTCGTGTCCCAGCGCGGGAATTTTTTCCGTAATTTCCGCCTTGCACGCCGTGCAATAGCCGTGCTGTTCGCCTCCTTCCTCGCAAGAGGCTTCCTTAGTCACTTCAAACGTATCTTTGTCGTAAACGTGATTTCTGTAAGTATTTACAAAAACCATATCGCCGCAATCCTCGCAGACAAAGTAGCCTTTGCCGTAGGTGCCTTCCCCTGCGCAGCTTGCTTCTTCACCCGCAAACTCCTTTATGCCTTCCATTGAGGCGTCATAAGCGCCGTTCTTGTCCGCGTTTGCAAACGAGCCGGCATCCTTGCCGTTGAGTATATGCGGCTTCTGAGCAACGATAACCGTCAGCTCAACCACATTGCCCTCCTCGTCGGTGTAGGTATATCTGGTTTTTCCCTCCTGCTTGCAGGTTGCTGTCGTGATTATTTCTTCCTTTACGTAAGACAGATATTCATTTGTAACAACGCTGTTGCAGCCCTCTCTCGTACATGCTCCGACCAGATTGAATTTGCCGCTTTCCAGCTTGACAAGCTCCCACTTGTAGCTGTGCCCTATCGCTTCAACGTCTCTTTCCACTTCCTCGTCGCAAACAGAGCAGTGACCTATTTCTTTGCCGCCATTTTCGCAATCGGCTTCTTCTCCCGTTTTGGGGGACCAGCTTTCAACCGTGTGATCCTTGTAGGTGTCGACATAAACAATTTCGCCGCACTCCTCGCACATATAGTAGCCCTTGCCGTGAGCCGTGCAGGTTGCCTTGTCGTCGGGGAACTCGTTTATTCCCTCGATATTCACGTTGTAAGCGCCTTGAGTCTCGTTTCTCCACTCGGACTGCGGTTTTCCGGCAAGGATATGCTCGCTCGCCTCAAGCGTAACCTCGAAGAAAAAAGTCTGGCCGTCAATCTCGAAGGAGTATTCAGCCCTGCTCTCGTCGGTGCAGGATTTCTTTTCCTGCGTTATCTTATAGGAATAAAAGCTTTTGCCCTCGTCGGAATTGAATGAGGGAAGAGCCTTTGTCTGATTTTGTCCGCAATTATCGCAAATTCCGCTCAATTCGCCTGCCGCATTGACCGTCGGAGTTTTGCTTACGCGCCAATTTGCGCAGTGGTGACCTACAGGCTCGGTGGTCGTCACCTCCACTTT
>URVX01000120.1 GCA_900551395.1 uncultured Subdoligranulum sp.
AACGGCTCGAAGTGAATTTTACCCGCGGATACGAGTCTGTTTTTTTCTTTCGCATTGGCGTTGAATTCGTCGAGATAAGGCGTATGCTGAAAAAAGTTGGCATAAACGCTTCCGTCCGCAGTTGCGGGGTTGAACAAGGGATAATCGTCGAAAATTTTGATTTGAATTTTTATCCCGTAGTCCCTTTCGAGGATGGGCTTTGCCTGTTCGAGAATCTCAGCATGCGGAGAAGCGCTCGCGGCAATGACGACTGTGCCGTCCTTTTTTATTCCGCCGTCGTTGCAGGCGGCAAGAGGAAACGCGAAGCAAAGCGCGGCAAGCGCCGTAAGTGCTATTTTGAAAAACTTTTTCATATTTTTAAGCTCCTTTGAATTTATCTTGATTTTTTATCTGTTTTTTTTGCCAGAAGATTGAAGGACCACTGCACAAGCCACACCAGCGCGACAAGCACGACTACGGTCAGAAGCACCATGACGGTATCGTAACGCGCGTAGCCGTAAGCGTAAGCGAGCTGTCCCAGCCCTTCTCCGCCCACCGCTCCCGCCATAGCCGAGTATCCAACAAGCGTAACTGCGGTCAGACTGATACCTCTGATTAAGGCGGGAAGCGACTCTTCGATAAGCGCCTTGAAAACGATATGTCGGGCAGAAGCCCCCATTGCGCGGCACGCCTCGAGCACGCCGCTGTCGGTTTCCTTCAGCGCGCTGTCGGTAACCCGCGCGACGAAAGGAACAGCCGCCGCGGTCAGAGGCACAACGGCTCCCCGCGTCCCGATCGCCGTACCGACGAGAAAACGGGTAACGGGCAGAAGAAGCACCAGCAGGATTATGAAAGGAATACTTCTGCCGAGTCCCACCACGCACTCGCACAGCGCGTGTACGAATCTGTTGGGACGCACGCCGTTTTTGTCGGTGTAAGCGGCAAGCACTCCAAGCGGAATGCCGACAAGCGCGGAAAACAGCGTGGACAAAAACACCATGAGCAAGGTTTCTCCCGTTGCCTGCGCGATATACTGGAAATAAAGCTTGGCAGTCATTATTTCACACCTCCTGAAAGAACAAGCTTTTTCGCTGCATCCGACGACGGATTTGACAAAATTTCCGCAGCCGTTCCCTGCTCCGCTATGCGACCGTCCTCCATAACCGCCACCTTGTTGCAGATATGCTTCACAACTCCCAGCTCGTGGGTTATCAGCAAAATCGTCAGTCCCAGCTCCGCGTTGATTTTTTTCAGCAGATTGAGAATATTCAGCGAAGTGACCGAGTCGAGCGCGCTGGTCGCCTCGTCGCAAAGCAGAATTTCTGGTTCGTTCACGAGGGCGCGGGCAATAGCCGCGCGCTGCTTTTGACCGCCCGACAGCTCGGAAGGATAGCAGTCCGCCTTGTCCGCAAGTCCCGCGTAGCCCAGCTGCGCCAACGCGCGCCGCTCGGCTTCCTTTTTGCTTACGCCCGCGATTTTCAGCGGAAAAGCCACGTTTTCGCAAACGCTGCATCGGGAAAGAAGGTTGAAATGCTGAAAAATCATGCCGATTTTTCTGCGCTGCAAATTAAGCTCCTTCTCCGACAAATCCGAAAGACTGACGCCTTTTAAAAGCACGCGCCCGCTCGTCGGCTTTTCAAGCAGATTTACGCATTTCAAAAGGGTGGATTTTCCCGCGCCGGAAGCGCCTAAAATCCCGAACACATCGCCCTTTTCCACCGTCAGCGAGACGTTTTTTACGGCTTGCACGCGTTGTTTGCCTTTGCCGCCGTATTCTTTGGTCAGATTTTCTATCGCTATTATGCTGTCGCTCATTTTCGTTCTCCTTAAAAAAGGTAATAAAAAAGAACCGGCGCCGCGCACGCGGGGGAAAAACCGATTCATCGCAAAAAGCCATAGCAGCGTATTTACATAAAAAAAACGCGGCTACGGCATGGGCATATACATCATGATTTTAAAATACTTCATAAGCATCTCCTTGGTTTCCCTTGAATTAAAAGCGCTCCTTCAAACGCCGGCAAGCAAAAGTGTATAAAAAAAGAATCAGCCTCGTGCGTCTCCGCCGTAAAACCAATTCTCATCACAAAATGCCATAGAAGAAAGATTTTTAAAGCTTTCTCCTACGGCTCAAGCATCATCATTGAGTTGAAACGTATGCTTTTTTTCATTTTCGCCTCTTGTGTTGACGATATATTAAATTATGCGCAAACCTCTTGTCAAGCGTTTTCGGAAATTTTCAAAAAATTTTTTCTTGTCCGCATACTCAATCTGTTCAAATCCGTTGACTTTTTTTTCGCTTGCTTTTATTATTTAAACGGCGACAAAAGACGCATTTTTTGCAGCGGCAAAAGCGTTTTCTTTTTTGTCCTTTTCACGGGAGATATATTATGGATTACAAAAAATATTTCAGCAAAATCGCTTACGAAATGAAGCCCTCCGGCATAAGAAAATACTTCGATATCGCGGCTACCATGCCCGATTGTATTTCTCTCGGCGTGGGCGAGCCAAACTTCGTCACGCCGGAAGCCGGCTGCCGCGCCGCAATCAAATCCATCGAGGACGGGATAACGCGCTACACCTCCAATTCGGGACTTATAGAACTAAGAAGACTGATTTCGCGCTATATGGAAACGCGCTACGGCTTGTCCTACAACCCCGACAACGAAATCATAACCACCGTAGGCGTGAGCGAGGGCATCGACATAGCGTTCATGGCGCTTCTGAATCCGGGCGACGAGGTTCTGCTCCCCGAGCCCTGCTTCGTGTCCTACGCGCCGGCGGTTCTGCTTGCGGGAGGCGTGCCCGTCGTCGTAAAATGCGTGAAGGAAAACGGCTTTATCATCACGCCGGAAATGCTGGAAGAAAAAATTACGGCAAAAACCAAAGCCATACTCATGTGCTATCCCAACAACCCCACGGGCGCAATCATGACGAAAGAACAGCTTGAGGCGGTTGCTCCCGTTTTCGAAAAGCACGACCTCATCGTTTTGTCCGACGAGGTTTACAGCGAACTGACCTACGGCGGACTAAGCCACGTGTCCGTCGCAAGCCTGCCCCGTATGCGCGAGCGCACCATCGTTTTCAACGGTTTTTCAAAGGGCTTTGCCATGACGGGCTGGAGACTCGGTAATGTCTGCGCTCCCAAAGAAATCATAGAACAGGTGCTCAAAATCCACCAATACATGATTATGTGCGCGCCCACCGCAGCTCAATACGCAGCCGCCGCTCTGCTCGATGACGGACTCAAAAACAACTTTGCCGAAGTGGCGAAAATGCGCGAGGAGTATGACCGCAAGCGCAAATTCCTCTACCGCTCGCTGGGAGAAATGGGTCTGGAGTGCTTCGAGCCCAAAGGAGCGTTTTATATGTTCCCCAGCGTCGAAAGCACGGGTGTGGACGGCGAAACCTTTGTGGAGCGTCTCATTCACGAATACAAGGTCTGCTGCCCGGCAGGCATAGCTTTCGGCGAGGCAGGTTATTACCACATCAGAATCAGCTACGCTTACGCCATGGAGCAGATAGAAAAGGGCGTGGAACGCATGGCTATGTTCGTAAAGCAGCTGAAAAGCGAAAAGAAATAACAATATTTAAAACGCGCATGAAGCTTCAGGCGCGTTTTTCTTTGCACAGAATAAAAAACATAATACTGCTCACAAGCGGTCTATTTCTCAAGGCTTGCACACGCCTGTATTTGCGCGCTTTGTCGGCAGACGGAAAAAGCGAAAAAACATACGTCGAAATTTTCGCCGACCTCCCCTACAGCGCGCGAAAAAGGTCTTGCACCGCCCGGCTCCGCAGACCGACAAACCCCGATTTTCAATCCTCTCTGCCCAGAAGAAAATCCGGTGTGCAGTCGAGAACCTCCGCCAATGCAAGCAAATGTAAACGTCGGGCAGAGAGCCGCGCGACGTCCAGTTGAAAAAAGACGAAACCGCACTGAGTCTGCCCGTTCTTTTGAGAATATAAAGCTTTATCTCGTGCCGCTTCATAAGAAGCGTGAGTCTTGCGCCGAA
>URVX01000121.1 GCA_900551395.1 uncultured Subdoligranulum sp.
GACACGGGGACTACGCCGATTTTTTCCGTATCGGCTGTTTCTCTGGAGCCTGATATGCCCGCAACGGTGGCTCAAAGCGGCACGGCGGAAAACCCCGTGCTTGTATTCGGACTCCCGCGCGGCGAAAAGGGCGCGGACGGCGCGAAAGGCGCCGACGGAGAAAAAGGCGAGAAGGGGGACAAAGGAGAAAAGGGAGAAAAAGGAGACAAGGGCGACACGGGCGCGGACGGCGCTGCGGGAGCTGTTCCCGAACTCAGCTTTGCCGTTACCAGCCTGCCCCCCTCCTCATCTCCCACCGTGTCGGTATCCGGAAACGCCGACAGCCCGCTTGTCACGATAGGCATACCGAAGGGTGAAAAGGGCGAAAAGGGCGACACCGGAGAAAGAGGACTGCAGGGCGTGCAGGGCAACAAGGGGGATACGGGAGACGTGGGCGCAACGCCGTCGATATCCGTCGAGGTAAACAGCATCCCTTTCAATCAGACTGCAAGCGTCGAAAAAAGCGGCACCGACCTGAATCCCGTTTTTACGTTCAGCCTGCCTAAGGGCGAACCCGCGTCCATGACGCTGGGCAATCCCGTGTCGGGCTTTCAGAACGGATACGCTCTTGTTGCGGAAAGCGGTTATCTCGGAGAAAAGCGCGTGGCGGATTTTGAGACTGTGGAAACAATAGGAACGCTGCTCAAATCCATGTTTTCCTTCAACGAAACGACCTCGACGCTGTCCATATCGTTGGATACTACGCTGTTGTGAGGTTGTGGAATGAACGCATTGTTTAATCAGAACGTCTTTTTCAACGTCAGCTTCGGCGGACACCACGTTGAACATATAAAGCTCAACGACGCGCTTGTCTGGAGCCGACCGAATTTGTTTTTCACGCAGTCGCCGGCGTCTTTGCCCCGTCCCAGACTCAAGACGGGCGACATTGCGGTTGTGGATAACCTGCGGGACGGCGAGTGGTCGCGTGCGGAGCGCGTAGCGTCGGAGGCGGAGTTTGCGCCCGCAAATCTTTCGGACGGCTTTTATCTTATTTTGGGGGAGTAAAATGGACTTAGACGAATTTCTTGCATTTTTGCGGTCGGGCTATGATTACGGAACGGGCGTCGCTGTGCCGTTCAAGGAGGATTTCGTACAAAGAGTGGGGACGCTTTTTGCTGAAACGCAGCCGACCTCCGCGCATCTTCAGCAGCTTGCCAACATGACGAATATGGTCAAATCGGCGGTCAAAACTCAGTTTGCAAATAAGGAGGCTTTGGTGGAGAGCGGCGAGCTGGATTTGAGCAAGGCAAGCGTTTACGATTTCGTTTACGCTTATGTAACGCTGGGCAGGGCATATCTTGAAAATCAGCTGCTTTTAGCGCCTGTTTTCAACGAAACGGACAACAAGCTGGAATTTTTTACGGACGGCGGTTCGGGAGAAAAAAAGTTCGAGTTAAACGTGCCTGAGGGGTTTTATACTGCGGACTATGTTGCCAAGCTCGAGCTGCTGTACCGCGCAAGCAAAGATCAGACGGAGGCTTATATGTACACGCGTCCCGCCGACGACACCGGCGGCGAAAGTAAAGTAATTTACAACAGCCTGGCGGAAAATTTGCCCTTTGAAATGGACGGTCCGGAAAATCTGCGCGTCAATTCGCGCGTGATGAGCGTAGACCTTCTTTCCTGCAACAAAACGGGAATTGCCGAGTTTCTTAACGCTTATCCGCGCTGCAAGCGCTCCGTAAACAAGCTGCGGACAGCTCTGGGACTGCCTGCCGTTCCGTTGTTCAACATTTCTGCGGTTTTCGTAAACGGACTTATTGAAGCGGTGCAGAAAGTGGTGGACACGCCCTCGCTGCTGGAGACATTCCATGCTCAGATGAATATTTCCGCCACAATAAAATTCGTGAAAGACAATCCCGACAGCTGCGCGTTTCATTATGTAAACAGATATGCGGCGATTTCTGTTCCCTGCGATTGGGGCGGCGAGTATCCCTATTTGTGCAGGGTGTCCGACGGCAAAGCGGAAAAGATTGACAGTCCCGTTTATATTTATGACGGCTCGGATTTCGTATCCGCAGACTGAATTTTTCGCGCAGAATTGCGGCTGCAGCGGCTGCGCGCCCTTCCTTTCGGTAAGGTCGCGTTTTTCGTGGGAATAAAAATAAAGTCAGTCTTGCATAACTCTCGAAAACAATTGTCCACGAACGTTTTTGCAGCCGTTACTTTGCCTGAAATAAGTCGGCGTAAAAATGTGAAAACATTGCTTTTTCATGCTGCGCGCCCCTCTGCCGGCAACGAAAAAATACGCCGGAATAGAGGGGGTTATCCACTTATCCACAAAAATCCCCCATAGTTATCCACAATTTCGGCGGAATATTTATTCACTGTCGGTTATTCGGGAGTTTTGTATTTTTCGGACGCGGCAGCTTTTTTGGAGATTGATGAAACGCGAAAAGCAAGAAAGCGCGGTCTCTTAAAAGCTATGATTTTTGTTGCGGAGCAATGGTTTGAAATCCGTTGTTAAAAGCCGAGATTTGTGTTAAAATATGCGTTAGACAATTTTGACGGAAAGGGAGTCTTTTTATGATCAGAACACGTTTTGCGCCCAGCCCTACGGGCTATCTGCATATAGGCGGCTTGCGCACCGCGCTTTATTCTTATCTTTACGCCAAAAAGACGGGCGGCAAATTTATTTTGCGGATTGAGGACACGGACAGGGAGAGGCTTGTTGACGGCAGCGTGGAAAACATCCTCAAGACCATGAAGGAGACGGGGCTGATTTACGACGAGGGACCGGACGTCGGCGGAGCTTACGGGCCGTATGTTCAGAGCGAGCGCAAAAACGATTATATGAAATACGCTTTGCAGCTTGTGGAGCAGGGGGACGCGTATTTTTGCTTTTGCACAAAAGAGCGTCTGGAGTCGCTGCCCGACATAAACGGCGCGCGACGCTATGACAGGCACTGCCTTTCTTTGTCTAAGGAGGAGGGCGCGGCGTGAGTTGCGGCGGGGGAGCCGTACGTAATCAGACAAAAGATGCCCGACGAGGGAGTGAGCAGCTATGTCGACGCGGTGTTCGGCGAGATATCCGTCGAAAACAAGGAGCTTGAGGACAACATCCTTATCAAGTCGGACGGCATGCCCACCTACAATTTCGCAAACGTCGTCGACGACCATCTCATGAACATAAACTGCGTTATGCGCGGCATGGAATATCTGTCAAGCACGCCCAAATACAACTTGCTTTACGACGCTTTCGGGTGGGAGCGTCCGCTTTACGTGCACATGCCCCCCATCATGCGCGACTCAAGGCACAAGCTGAGCAAGCGCGACGGCAGCGCAAGCTACGAGGATTTGCTTGAAAAGGGTTATCTTAAGCCGGCAATCATCAATTACATCGCGCTTCTCGGCTGGTCGCCCAAAAACGACAGGGAAAAGCTGTCCTTCGACGAGCTGAAGGAGCTTTTTTCCATAGAGGGCATAAACAAATCGCCCGCCATTTTCGACGAGCAGAAGCTCAAGTGGCTCAACGGTCTTTATATAAAGGAAATGACTCCCGACGAGTTCCGCGCCGCAGCCGCGCCTTATCTGGACAAAAGCAAGGTCGCGGGCAAATATGATTACGCAAAGCTGTGCGCTTTGATTCAGGGCAGAGTAGAGGCGTTGACCGAAATTCCCGAAAAGGTGGATTTTCTGGAGGAATTCGGCGAATTCGACAATGCGCTGTATTTCAACGCCAAGCAGAAGTCCGACGCCAGGATTGCAAAAAGCAATCTGCCCGCCATAGCGGCTTTGCTGGAAAAGCTGCCGGAGGACAAATGGGAGAACGCCGAGCTTTACGCCGCGCTCAAGCAGCTGGCGGCGGACATGGGCGTGAAAAACAGCCAGCTGCTTTGGCCGATGAGAGTTGCGCTGAGCGGCAGAGAAAGCACTCCCGGCGGAGCGACGGAGCTTGCCGAGCTTTTGGGCAAAACGGAAACGCTCAGG
>URVX01000122.1 GCA_900551395.1 uncultured Subdoligranulum sp.
CGCTCTCACCCTTACGTCGGCGGTAAGATAGATTTTAAGCGTTGCGTCGGGCAGCACAAAGCTGCCGATATCCCTGCCGTCAAGCACGCAGTCGAATTTTTCTGCTGCTGCTCGCTGCAAATCCACCAGCCTGAGTCTTAAAGCGGGAACAGCCGAAATGTCGCTTGCAAGCGCGGAAACAAAATGCTCTCTGATTCGCTTCGATACGTCCTTTCCGTCAAGAAAAATCTTCTGTTCTCCGTTTGCGTAACGGACTTCTATGTCAAGATTTTCAGTGAGCTTTTCCACTGCCGAGGCGTCCTTTACGTCCGTTTTGCAGTCAAAAGCCTTAAGCGCCGCCGCGCGGTACATGGCGCCGGTGTCGAGATACATGATTCCCAGCTTTTCCGCAAGCGCCCTTGCCACCGTGCTTTTGCCTGCGCCGCCGGGTCCGTCGATAGCTATGTTAATCAAGTTTTAAGTCTCTCCTTAAATTTATTGCTCCCTTCAAGTAAATATGACGCGCGTTCTTTCCGTCAATCTCGCATAAGACCAAAGCTCTGACACAGCGTTCCAAAGCTCCGTCCACATATTGCTCCTGAACGCAGAACATAGGAGTGCTGACTAGCCCCAGTCTTTCTCTTGCGCCCTTTGCGGGATAAGCAGCAGTCAAATCTTTTGTACACGAAAATATAATCGCGCAAACTTTTTCTTCCGTCAGAAGATTTTTTTCCATGATTTCGCCGACAAGCTCGGCGGCGGCGTTTCCGATTTCTTCCGCGCTGTTTACCGAAACGGTTGTCGCGCCCCTGATAGCAGTCATTTTTTAACTCCCTTGAGCTTGCCCGCAAGATAACCGGTCGAAAACGCAATCTGCAAATTGAAGCCGCCGGTAAACGCGTCTACGTCCATCATCTCCCCGCAAAAATAAAGATTTTCAACAAGCCTGCTTTCCATAGTGTTCGGATTTATTTCGTTTATATTAACTCCGCCTGCCGTAACAATAGCAGAATCCATAGAACAAAAGCCTTCTGTTTCAAACGATAAATTCTTGACCGCGCGAACCAGGCTTTTTCTTTCCTCTGAAGAAACGGAATTGACCTTTTTTTCCGACGACAGACATGCCTGCTCCAAAACATAAGCTATCAGAGCTTTGGGCATAAGCCCGGTCAACGAATTGCCCAAAGACTTGTTTTGATTGTCTTCAAAATCTCTCAAAACCCGTCTGTCAAGCGCTTCCTCGTCCAAAGCGGGTTTCAAATCGAAAACAAGGCGCGCCCCCTTTACGTTTCTTCGCGCCGTAAGACTGGACAGAGTCAACGCAGCGGGTCCAGATATCCCCTCATGAGTGAAAAGCGCCTCTCCGAACTGCGAGAATAATGCTTTACCTTTTTCCGAGTAGGAAAGATTGACGTTTTTCAATGTCAGCCCCGAAAGAGCAAGGGTATTTTTAGCTTTAAAGCCTACCAATGCGGGAACGGGAGCTATTATGTCGTGCCCTACGGAAGCGGCAAGACGGAAACCGCTTCCGTCGCTGCCTGTAGACGGATAGCTCATGCCGCCGCAGGCGAGAATAACAACGTCGAAGCGCTCATCTTGTCCCGACAGCGTCGCGCCGAAAATTTTTCCGTCTTTTACGAGAAGCTTTTCCACAGGAGTATTGAAACGGAACCGCACTCCCGCGCGCTCCGAAACGGCGCACAAGGTTTTCGTTACGTCAGACGCCTTGTCGGAAACAGGAAAAACGCGGTTGCCTCGCTCGGTTTTAAGTTTAAGTCCGTTCTTCTCGAAAAAGCTTACAGTATCCTCCGGCGAAAACCCGAAAATCGCACTGTATAAAAATTTCGGATTGCGCACAACATTGTCCAGAAAGTCGCGGGGCCGGCACAAATTGGTCAGATTGCATCTGCCTTTCCCCGTTATGTAAATTTTTTTGCCCGCTTTCCGGTTTTTGTCAACAACGACAACCTCTGCGTTTGAATTTACCGCTGCGGAATAACCCGCGAAAAGCCCCGACGCACCCGCGCCGACAACCAGCGCCCTCATCCTTCAAATACCGCTCCCACTTCGTCCAACAATTCGTAATCGGTCCGGTCGATTTTCAGAGGAGTAATCGTGACGTAGTTTTCCAAAATATACTCCATATCGCAATGAATGCCCTTGGGCGGCTGTCTGATACCGCCGGTGAGACACCAGCCCACCTTGTTTCCGTCCACGTCTATATGCTTTTCATAAATATCGTCAAACCAATGCCGTCCGTGCTTGACTACTTTTACGCCCTTGATTTGTTCGAAATCGACATTCGGAATATTTATGTTCAGCACGTCGTCCTTCAAATTCAACGCCTTAATTTTTTCAATATTTTCCGAAATAAAACGACAGCAGGTGTCAAATCTGAAATTCTCAAAAGCTACGCATGACAATGCAACCGCGGTATACCCCAAAACCGCGCCTTCCTGAGCGGCGCCTACCGTACCGGAGTACAGGATATCTATGCCGATATTGGGGCCCTTGTTCGGTCCGGCAATCACCAGATCGGGCTTGAAGCCGAAAAACTCCACGCCGAACTTTACGCAGTCGCCCGGCGTGCCCGACAAGGCGTAAGCGTTTGTGGCGCCCTTCATTTTTATTTTGTCAACGTAAAGCGGCCGCCTGAAAGTCATGCTGTGACTGAATGCCGATTTCTGGTCTGTGGGAGCCACTACGAAAACCTCGTGGGTTTTGCCTAAGGTCTCGGCAAGCAGCTTCAGTCCCTCGCTGTCTATTCCGTCGTCATTGCTCAGTAATATTTTCATTTTACCTCTCAACGCCAAAGCAGTCAGGCTTTAAAGCCGACTGCTTACAACGATTTTAAATAATTTATTTCCTTTTCGGTCAGAAATCTGTATTTGCCCCGACTCAAGCCGCCGAGTCTTAGCTCTCCGACGCTCACGCGCTTCAAAAACTCAACATCCTTGCCGACCGATTCGAGCATACGTCTGACCTGCCTGTTTCGTCCCTCGAATATCGTGATTTCGATACGGGAGGTTCTGTCGTCCTTTTCCACAACCTTGACTGAACCGCGCTGTGTCAATGCACCGTCCAGCAGCACGCCCTTTTCCAGGCTTTTTTCCTCCTCCTCCGAAAGCTCCCCGAAAATGCGCGCAACGTAGGTTTTGGGTATATGATGACTCGGATGAGTAAGCGTCTGAGCAAGCTGTCCGTCGGTGGTGAGCAAAAGCAAACCCTCGGTGTCGTAATCAAGCCTGCCTACGGGAAACAGTCTTGCCTTAACGTCAACAAGGTCAAGGACGGTTTTTCTGCCCTTGTCGTCCTTTGCCGTACATACAACGCCTTTGGGCTTGTGAAGCATTACGTACACATCGCGTCTTTTCTGCCTTAGCCTTCTGCCGTCCATACTTACCGAATCGTTTTCCGGATCTACGTCGACGCCAAGACGTGTAACGGTTTTTCCGTTCACCTTTACTCTGCCCTGCGCTATGATTTCGTCGCAATTTCTTCTGCTGTCAACGCCGCAGTCAGCAAGATATTTGTTTAATCTCATTTAATCTCCGTTCAATCGTTTGTATTTATAATACCGATTGTCGAAGAAAAAATCAACTCATTGTCGAACTTTATTTCAAGTTTTCTGTTTTCGGTGTCGGCAAAAACGGAAATTTTTTCATCCTCGCTGCCGTCCTTGCGCAGCGGATAGGAAAAGCCCTCGCTGCATGTATATACCAGACTCTTTTTTCCGTGTGTTTTGCGTCCCAGCATCTTGTTTTTAGGCACTATGCATTTCAACGCGTAATTTTCAAAGCCGTATTCCATAAGGCTTGCCGATTCCTCGAACATGGAGCCGCAATTAAGCACGACGCACACGAGGCTCATGCCGCCGCGCGTCGCAGAGCCTACAAAGCATCTGCCGGCTTTTTTCGTATAGCCCGTCTTGACGCCGTCCGCGCCGTCGAGAGTCTTGAGCAGCTTGTTTTTATTGGTTATCACTCTT
>URVX01000123.1 GCA_900551395.1 uncultured Subdoligranulum sp.
ACGCAACGAGGGCAGGATTGTAAGACTTTCCTGTCTGAAGGGTTACACAAGGGGAAACGACGAATTTCAGGTAAAAAAGCCCAGCAGGCTTCTGAGCTTTGTGGGCACTCTGTTTTTCGGCAGATATTATGCGAAGAAAGTGCTTAAGCTGCAGGTTTTCGACAATGCAAAGGATATCGAGCCGCCTTATCTGCTTCTCGTAAACCACCAATCGGGCTTTGATTTTATTGCGCTGCATCAGGCAATGTATCCGCGCTTGGTCAACGGCGTGATTGCTTACAACCAGATGCTCGGCCATAAAAATCTCTGGCTGAAAATGGGCATGATTCCCAAAAGACAGTTTGACTTAAGCATCGGTTTTTTGCGGCAGGCAAAGAAGGTAACCGAGAAAAAAGGCATAATCGCGCTTTATCCCGAAGGCAAAATCACCTGCGACGGGCGGCGCGGCGAAATGAGCGCCGCTGTCGCCAAGCTTATAAAGCTTCTGGCGCTGCCTGTCGTCGTGTGTCAGATAAAGGGTTGTTATCTGTTCCGTCCCAAATGGGCATACAAAAAACGCCGCAGCGGCAGAACAGAGGTACACATCAATCCGCTTTTTTCGGCGGAGGAGCTAAAATCGTTGACCAACGACGAGGTCTTCGGCAGAGTGACAGACGCTTTCGACCACGATGAATATGAATGGCAGATGCAAAACGGCGTAAAAATCACCGAGCCGTTCAGGGCGGAGGGCTTGGAAAGAATTCTGTACAAGTGCCCTAACTGCGGCGAGGAGTTTGAAACGGGCAGCTTGGGAGATACGATTTTCTGCACCGCCTGCCGAAAGGAGTGGAGACTTTCGGAAACGGGACGGCTTTCTGCCTGCGACGGAGTTACGGAATTTGAAAACGTCGTAGATTGGTATGATTTTCAGCGCAAATGCGCCCGAGAGGCGTTGGACGGGGGATATCTTAATTCCGAAAGATGCACGGCTTATGCGCTTCCCGACCTAAAGGGCTGGAAGCTGTTGGGCGAGGGCAGCTTGATGTTTGACGGCGAAACTCTCACCTACTCCAGCGACGACGGCGACCACATCGAGTTCGACGCAAGACCGCTCTACACGGTGCCGTTTGGTTTTTCGGACGGCTTGCTGCTTTCAAAAGACAACGTGTCCTACTCGTTTATGTTCGACGATATGCGTCAGGCGCCCAAGCTGAATCTGCTTATAGAGGAAAGCTACAAAAAAAGAAACGAAAAATGACAAGTCTTTCCTTCAAAGAAACTTGTTTTTCTGAGTCAAAGCCTTAGATAAAATTAAATGAAGGTTTGTTTTGTTCATTTCGCGGCAAAACCTGCAAAATCAAAAGCATGGGAAAACTCCTATGCTTTTTTCCGCAGAGGAACGAAATCGAATTTTCAAGCACAGCTTAAAGCTTCATTGCGCTTTTTAAAAAATCGGCGGTTTCAGTTGCGGCATCGTCAAAATAAGAAATAAAAAAGCCCCTTGTAAGGGGCTATAATAATCAGTTTTCAAAAAGCGGCGTCCGGGACGTCGGAAATTCATTCTCCATGTCCGGATTGAACAGTCCGCTTTTAAGTATAGGCACGACGTGCGCGTCTATCATGTGGTCTATTTCCTCGTCGGACAGGTCGGTCTTTATCATGGTGCGCAGCGCGAGAAAGCTGTTTATGCCCATAAACATATATGCCGCCGCTTCCACGTCCACGTAGTCGGAAAGCTCGCGCCTGTCATACGAGAGCGAGCGTATATAGCTGCTGCCGAAGGAGCGATAATAATCCAAAAACAGATTTTTGTCCACCGTCAGGCTTCCCCACAGAATTTCAAACATGTCCTGATTTGCCGCCCCGTATTTGACGAAAGCGCGCAGACCTTCCTTTTCCTTTTCCAGACGAGTGGTGCAGTTTTTTTTGAGCAGCGCTTCGTTTATCGTATCCTTGATTTCACGCTGCACGTTTTCCATAAGACAGCGGTAGAGGGCGGTTTTGTCGTCAAAATAAATATAAAACGTGCCTACAGCCGTGTTGCTTTCTCTGCAAATATCCGTAATGGAGGTCTGATAAAAACCGTTCTGAGAAAACAGCCTGCGCGCCGCCTTCAGAATTTTGTCCATTTTGCTTTTGCCGAGCTTTGTTTTGGGTTGAGTTACGCCTTTGATTTCGGAATTTTTCATGTTTGAAATCCTTAATTTATTGGTGCGTTTAAAACCGCTTTCCGATATATGATAATACTTTTGACTTAAAAAGGCAAGCAATTTGTGAATTTTTTTCATGTTTTATGCCGTATCGCGCCTGTTGTGTTAAAAATGAAAAAATCGCTGCATTGTTATTTTTTAAACTATTGACTTTATGCTGAACCGCTACTATAATTAAATCGATAAAAAAATATCGATTTAATATTATCGATTGCTTATACATCTGCAACAAGAGGAGAATTTAAATGGAAAAAAAGGCAATAATTAACAAATCAATGCCTTTTCATTATTAAATCCTCCGTTTCCGTTGACATCGACGGAATGTTAGGTCAAAATATACACGTAAATATGAGGATTGTTCATAAGTGAAGAAGCTTCATATTTGCGGCTCTACAATTAAAATTATTTTAAAAGGAGATAGAAATGAATTACTCGGAAATCAAAATCGGTCAAAAGGCATCAGTCACAAAGACTTTCAGGGACGAGGACGTAAGGAAATTCGCCGAGGTCAGCCTGGACGTCAATCCGATTCACTTGGACGACGAATACGCAAAAAAGACCGTTTTCGGTCAGCGCATTGTGCACGGTATTCTTACGTGCGGGCTTATTTCCGCAGTGCTTGCAAACAAGCTGCCCGGAGAGGGGACGATTTATCTGGGACAGGAAGTCAGATTCACTTCGCCCGTGCTTTTGGGTGACACCATCACGGCAGAGGTTGAGGTCGCCGAAATGAGAGACGACAAGCACATCATCAAGCTCAACACCGTCTGCAAAAATCAGGACGGCAAGGTGGTTGTCTCCGGCGTCGCAACCGTCAAACACGACTAATCTGAACAGGAGTATCGTTTCAAAATGGACAAGGTTTTTAAATACGAGTTATTCAACAAAATGATAAGGGACTTTGCCGTCAACGAGGTCAAGCCCTTGGCTCACGAGGTTGACGAGCAGGAGCGTTTCCCTTACGAGACCGTCGAAAAGATGGCGAAGCTGGGACTCATGGGCATAATAGTACCCAAAGAGTACGGCGGTATGGGCGGCGATTACAAAATGTACATCAAAGCCGTTGAGGAGCTGTCCAAGGTCTGCGCCACCACAGGCGTCATACTTTCCGCTCACACCTCGCTCTGCATAGCTCCCATCATGGAGTACGGCAGCGAGGAGCAGAAGAAGAAGTATCTGCCCAAGCTGGCTTCCGGCGAGTGGCTGGGCGCTTTCGGTCTTACCGAGCCCAACGCGGGAACGGACGCAAACAACCAGACTACGACCGCCGTCAAGGAAGGGGACCACTGGATACTCAACGGCAGCAAAATATTCATCACCAATGCCGGTCCCGCAAACGTATATTTCGTCATAGCGGTTACGGGACGCAACCCCAAAGGCGTGGAATGCGCGGCGTTTATCGTAGAAAAGGGCTTCCCCGGCTTTTCCGTCGGAAAGAAGGAGCTCAAAATGGGTATTCGCGGCTCGTCTACGTGCGAGCTGATTTTTGAGAACTGCATAGTTCCCGACGCAAATCTGGTGGGCAAAATCGGCGAAGGCGTAAAAATGGCGCTCAAAACTCTCGACGGCGGCAGAGTGGGTATTTCCGCTCAGGCTCTCGGCATTGCGGAGGGCGCGCTGGAAGCGACAGTCGCTTACGTCAAAGAGAGAAAGCAGTTCAACAAGCCTATTTCGGCTTTCCAGAACACTCAGTTCGAGCTGGCTGAGATGAAGGCACGCGTTGAGGCTGCAAAGTATCTGGTCT
>URVX01000124.1 GCA_900551395.1 uncultured Subdoligranulum sp.
CAGGAAGACTTGTCGTTGCGTCTTTGTCCGCATCTGTCCCAATCGCAGCGCCTGTTGCAGTCGTTGCGGTCGTTTCTTCCGCATCTGTCAAAGTCGCAGCGTCTGTCGCACCTGTCGGAGCAGTGGGGGATAATTCTGGGTTGATTTAATATTGTTCTTACGTTGTTGCTCTGCACCGTTACGGGCATTTCGCCCGAAAAATAAGTTACTTCCGAAATATTGTCAATAAATCTCATTTTAGTTCACCGTTACATCGAATTCTACGTTTACGGCGGATCCCGGCGCGAGATCGGGCAGCGGGAAGCCGTTCTGGGGGTTGTATGCAGGATAACTTACACCGTTTATGCGGACGCTGCCCGCCACGAAGGTAGTGCCTGCGGGGATCTGGTCGGTAAAGACGAGGTTAATCTTGTTTAGCGTGCCCGTATTCGTTATTACGCTCGTATAATGCAGATTATCTCCTTTTTCCGCCACTGTTTTGTCAACGCTTTTTACTACCGTGATTCTGTTGGAAACGACAGGCAGCTCGACCGTGTTCGTGTCCTCGCTGAAATTCACGGGACCTCTTGCGGGGTCGGTTACAGTGTAAGCGAGCGTCGCAAAATTGGTTACGGGTGACTGCGTCATGGGGTCGTTTGACGCCGTTTACAAAAACCGAGCCGTCCTCAAAGGTCGTACCGGCGGGTATCGGATCCTTGAAAAATACGTTTTGCATAGGCGAGCTTCCCGCGTTGGTGATTTGCGCAGTGTAGTTGAGCAAGTCTCCCGCCGCCGCGAAATTTTTGTCTACGCTTTTGACCGCTTCGGTATTTTCTTCGATAACGGACACGTCGGTTTGGTTGGAATCGGCAAATCCCGTAGCGCTGTAACCTGCGAAAGGGAAAAATTCGTAGTCTGCATGCGCCGTGTTGACAACGGGATTTTGCGCGGGAAGGGAGTTTACCTTTACCGTGAAAACGATTTCCGAGGAAACCCCCGCGGCAATTTCGGGTATGGAAACGGGCAGACCGCCTGCTACGGGGCTTCCGTCCACAAAAACCGAGCCGTCCACGAGAGGAGTTTCGGGAGGAAGAAAATCGTTTACCGTTACGTTAAGAGCCGAAACCTCTCCCGAGTTGACGATTTTTATCGTGTAGGTGATTTCGTCGCCCACAAATGCGAAAGCTTTGTCCGCCGTTTTGAAGACCGACAAATCCGCGCCTTTGCTGTCAATCTGAATGCCGAGCGCATTAGGCACGTATAAATCGCCGTCGCTCGTAAAGCGTATGACCGCGCTTGTCTGCGCGGGAACGAGCGTCGACGAAATGTCCACGGCAGTTGTATCCCAGCCCTGACGACAGGCAATGGTGTTTGTCCCCGCCGCGGCGTTGGCATTTCTCGTGCCGAAGGTGCCTGAGGTGTCCGGCAGTCCGTTCTGGTCGTTTATTTGCGACGCGAAGAAATTGTCTGCCGGGTTGTTCGGTCCCGACAGAGGCGCAAGTGTCGGAACGGTTTGACCGAACAGCATTCTGTCGCCCGTTAGCACAGCGTCGCCCTCCTGTGCGGAAACGAAAACCTTGCCCGTGATAGGCAGCACCTGAGGCGTCAGAAAGTTGCTGACGGTTACGGTAGTGCTTCCCGTATCGGGAGACACCACGTTGCCGCCGCTCCAAAGCGTAAGGTTTCTCAATTCGAGGGATTGATTCTCGTAAACTACCGCCAGCGTCCAGCCCGCGTGATTTGTCTGAGACGTGCGGGAGTCGATCGCTTCAATCAGCGCGGGAACTCTCTGAACGGAGTACGCTCCCGAAAGGGCAGCTCCCACAAGCGCCGTCACATTTGCCGATCTGACGTAAAAACCGATGGTTACGTTGTCAACGGTTATTACGAAATCCTGCGAGGTTGCGGCATCAGGAGCAATCAATACGCTGCTTGCCGGAGTGGTAAACAAAATCGAATTGTTTATCAGATTTGAAATGTTGTTTACTGTCGAACGATAAAGGCCGCCCCAAACGAGTTCGGCATGCAAAACGCTTGAGCCGGCAGGCAATGACAGCTGCGCGCGAGAACCGTTCAGCGTGTAGTCGAGCGTTGTTCCTGCGGGAAAGCTTCCCACCTGCAAGCTTGTGTCGAGGCTTGTGAAAGCGCCTATTGAGCCTTCCGTGCCCGGACTGTTGCTGTTAGCCGCCTTGCTCAGACCAAGCGTGTTGCCTGCAAAATTATTGCGCCTTTTTTGACGTCCGAGTATCTTTGTACAAAAGGCATGTTTTTTTCCTCAACAAAAAAATACTGCATATCCGACGCCTTGAAAAAGTTCATCGGATATGTAGTATTTACGGAGTCAAAATATAGGTCTGTAATACAACCTATGGCGAATTCAAAATTTGTGTTCTGCGGATTTTTCGTGCGGACAATTATGTCAAAACAAATCATAAACGTGCTGGAAAAGCAGCGCAAAGCATACGGAACCGCATGGCGGATAGCGTCATGGTAAAAATTGGAAAAATATGTCGAAAGAATACGATTAAAAAATGCGCAAAATTATGTTTGAAAAGTGCAGAATAACGTAAATTGCGTATACATGGGCATTTTTTTTGCAGTCCGATTTAAAAAAACAACCATAGCGGACAGATGACTTACACATTGTCGACATGTTATTTATAAAACAAAAAAAACGGCGAAAATGGATTGACATTGCGGATTCACTTTGCTATAATTTTCACGATGTAGTGCGTATATTGTCAATATTTTTCTATGCGTGGACAGATTTCGACAAATATATGTAAAACATCAAAAAAATACGATAAGCATATTATTTAATAGGAAGCAATTGTCTTTTTTGTCGGATTTTTTTAATAAATTTGACTCAAAGGTCATAGATTTCGAAAATAAAGCTTATCAAAAATAAAAATTGGAGGTAGAACTATGGAACCGAAAAAACTTCTGGAGAAGTATTATTCCCGCTTGGCGCAGGAAAGCTTTCTCAAATCGCTCCTTTGGGGATTGGTTGTAGGTTTTTCAGCGCTTCTGCTGTCGGCAATCGTTTGCTGGTATGTAGGCTTTAAGGGCGTTTGGGTTTGCATCGTGCTATTTGTTGCGGCGACTGCAATTTCCACCCCGATATTCTACTATTGCCGCTTCCGTCCGACAATAAAGCAGACTGCAAAACGCGTCGACTCTTTGGGGCTTGAGGAAAGACTGCTTACCATGACGGAGCTTGAGGGCGACACTTCCTATATTGCAATGAAGCAAAGGGAGGATGCCGTCCAGGCGATGAAAAAGGTGAACGCAAAGCTGATAAAATTTGTTTTTTCAGTTTCGCTTGTTGTCACATTGGCGGTGGTCGGTGTTTTCGGAACGGGCATGACAACGTATGCCGCTTTGAGCGAGGTGTCGGGCAGAGAGCTTATAAGAAAGGCGATCAGCGGTCCCGCGGACGAGTATGAAGTTATTTATGCAATCAACGGAGGCGGCAGAATTATCGGCACCGAAAGACAAAAGGTCAAGGCGGGCGAAAAGGCTGAGCCTGTTATGGCTGTTCCCGACAAGAATTGGGTTTTTGCCGGATGGACGGACGGCTACGGCAATCCGTTGAGATACGACACCGAAATCACCGAGGATATAATCGTCTATGCGATATTCGAAGAAATGTCAGGCGTTGATTATTTCACGGTAGAGGACAACGTCGATATCGACGGTCGCGTGCAGCCCGGCTCCGGCAACGATACCAACAGCAGTCCCTCCGATATGATTCCTCCCGCCAGCGAGGATGACAAAGACAGCGACAATAGCGATAACGACGGCGAAGGCGGAAAATACGAAGAAAAGAATCAGATTATCGACGGAAGCACGTACTACGGCGATCATTACGACGCGGCGTATGACGAGGCTATCGAGGATTTAATGAACAACGAGGATATTTCCGACGA
>URVX01000125.1 GCA_900551395.1 uncultured Subdoligranulum sp.
ACAGAGCGGGACTAAAGGGGCTGCGCATAGGGGGCGCGGAAATTTCGTCAAAGCATGCGAATTTCATAGTAAACAAAGGCGGGGCTGTGACAAAAGACATACTGGAGCTTATGGACGCCGCCGGCAGCGCGGTCAAGCGCAAGTTCGGCGTAGTGTTAAAGCCCGAAATAAAATACTTGGGAGACACCGATGATATCGGGAGACTATCATATTCATTCACGCTATAGCGGTTTGAGTCACGGAAAAAATACGATAAGCGAGCTTAAAGACGCCGCGTCAAAGATCGGCTTGTCGGAAATAGGCATAGCCGACCACGGCTTGAAGCACCTGTTTTTCGGCACATCGGAAAAACGTCTTGCTAAAGCGCGGGAGGAGGCGGACGCTTTGAACGCGGCGCAGGAGCAGGGCGCAAGGGTGCTTTTGGGGCTTGAAGCAGACCTCATTTCGCTTGACGGCGTGCTTGACTGCAAAGATATGGCTTGCCTGGATTACGTCGCGATGGGCTACCACAAGCTGGCTGCCGCGCCTTCGGCGGCGCAGGCGCGTAAATTTGCGCTGCCCGCGCTTTTTCGTTCCAAATCCAAAAAAGACGCTTTTACGCGCGCGTATATAAAGGCGATAGAAAGATATCCGCTCAGCTTTGTCACACACATCGGGAGAGATATGAGCGTGGACGCCGTCGAGATTGCCAAAGCAATGTCGGACTACGGCGTTTTGTTCGAGCTTAACGGCAAGGGCGTTGACATAACGGACGAGGAGCTTTGCTCCGTCGCGGCGAAAACGCGTGTGAATTTCATTTTGAACAGCGACGCGCACAGCGCAGCGAGAGTGGGTGACGTTGCCGCGCCGCTTGAAGCCGCCCGCAGAGCGGGAGTGCCGCTTGAGAGGATTGTAAATCTGGACAAGCCCGCCCCTTTAAAAAGATTGAATTGAAACAGGAGACAAAGGTTTGACATTTTCTCAGCACGTAAAGGAAGAAATTCTTGCCGGGCTTAAGGACGCGCTGCCATGCTGCCGTCTTGCCTGCCTGTCCGCTTTGCTTCGCGGCGCGGGTAGTCTGGAAATCAGGTCGGGCAGGCTTGGCTGTACGTCGGAAAACATAAAGCTGCTCGAATTCGCGCAGGAAATTGTCTTTTCGCTTTACGGGCTGAAAACGGAGCTCAAACGGGAGGACGCCAAAATCAAGGGCAACAGCTTGTGGTCCGTTTTCGTCGCGGAGGAAAAAACGCTTTCCGACTGCGGCTTGGCTTCCCTGTCGGAGGAGGGCTATCTGAAGATAAACGAGGGGATAGACAAATATATAGTGGAGCAGGACTGCTGCCTCAACAGCTATGTTGCGGCGTTGTTCGCGGCGTGCGGCTCCATAACGGTCAGTCCCTTGAAAACTCTTGACGAGCAGGCGGGCAACAGATTCGGCTATCATTTCGAATTTGCCTTGACTTCGCGGCGCGCGGCTGAGGATTTGGTGAGCCTTTTGGGCGAGAAAGGCTTTCGTTTTAAAATAGCGGAGCGGAAAAACGCGTGGGCGGTCTACATCAAGGACAGCGCGTCGATATGCGACATGCTGGCTTACGTCAGGGCGGACAATGCCGTACTCAAGCTGAACAATCTTTTAATCGAGCGCGAGATAAGAAACAACGCAAACCGTCAGAAAAACTGCATAACCGCAAACATCGACAAGTCGGTGGACGCAAGCGAAAAGCAAATTGCGGCAATAAACAAAATACGCGCGAGAGAGGGCATGTTCGACAGGATTGCGCCTCACCTGAAGGAAATAGCCGTTGCCCGCGCGGAAAATCCCTTTTCCACTCTGGACGAGCTGGCGGACAAGCTGGGGCTTACAAAAAGTTGCGTCAATCACAGACTGCGCAAGCTGGTGGAAACCGCGTCGCGCTTGCCTTGACGCAAAAATCAAGGATAAAAACATAAAGATAAAACATACAGAAGGTAAAAATGTCGGAAAAACCGTTTGTTCATCTTCATCTGCATACAGAATACAGTCTTTTGGACGGCGCGACGCGTATAGACACGCTGTTCGACGCCTGCAAGGAAAAAAACATGCCCGCCGTTGCCATCACCGATCACGGAAATATGTACGGCGCGTATCATTTTTATTGTCTGGCAAAGAAAAAGGGCATAAAGCCCATCATCGGCTGCGAATTTTATATGGTGGACGACCTGACGGTCAAAAGCGGAGACGTCAAGCGCGAATTCAACCATCTGGTTCTGATTGCCAAAAACAACGTAGGCTACAAAAATCTGGTCAAGCTCAATTCCATAGGCTTTGTGGACGGTTATTATTACAAGCCCCGCATAGATTTCAAGACTCTGCGCGAGCACAGCGAGGGGCTTATCTGTCTGTCCGCGTGCATTGCGGGACAGCTGCCGCGCCTGCTGCGCGACGGCATGTGGGAGGAGGCGAGAAAGCTCGTAGCCGAGTACAAGGAGCTTTTCAAGGACGATTATTACATAGAAATTCAGGATCACGGCATTGCGGACGAAATTTACGTCATGCCCAAGCTGATAAAAATCGCCGAGGAGTTCGGCGTGGAGCTTGTCGCCACCAACGACGTGCATTATCTCAAGGAGTCCGACGCGGAAATGCAGGACATACTGCTTTGCGTGCAGACGGGAAAGTTTTACGACGACCCCGGCCGCATGCGCTTCGAGGGCACGCAGTTTTATCTCAAGGATTACGACGAAATGGCGGAGAAGTTTTCCTTTGTGCCGCAGGCGTTGGAAAACACTCTCAAAATTGCGGAAAAATGCAACGTAACCATCGAGAAAAAGCCGCTGCTGCCGCCGTACAAGCCCGACAACGGCATGACGCCTTACGAGTTTCTGAAAGACCTTATGGAAAAGGGACTGAAAAGACGCTACAAGGAAATAACTCCCGAAATCCGCCAGAGAGCCGACTACGAGCTTGAGGTGGTGTCCAAAATGGGATTTGTGGAGTATTATCTCATAGTCTGGGATTTCATAAACTACGCCCACGAGCACGGCATACCCGTAGGTCCCGGTCGCGGCAGCGGCGCAGGCAGCATTATCGCTTACGCCATAGGCATAACCCAGGTGGAGCCTTTGCGCTACGGTCTGATTTTCGAGCGGTTTCTCAACCCCGAAAGAGTGAGCATGCCCGACTTCGACATAGACTTCTGCATGGACAGGCGGGGCGAGGTCATCGATTACGTTATTGAAAAATACACCAAGCCTCGAGTTGCTCAGATTGTCACCTTCGGCAGGATGAAGGCGAAAAACGCCGTAAAGGACGTGTGCCGCGTGCTGCGTATACCTTATGCGGAGGGCGACAAAATTACCAAGCTTATTCCGCTCAACGCGACGCTTCCCAACGCTTTCGGGCTGGACGGAAAAAACGAGGGCGTGCCCGAGCTCATGGAAATTTACAAGGATTATTCCATGAAAAGGGTGATAGATTTGGCGATTGCATTGGAGGACATGCCGCGCCAGACGGGTATGCACGCCGCGGGCGTTGTTATATGCCGCGAGGATCTGAGCGACAATGTGCCGTTGCAGCGCAGCGGCGACGACATAACCACGCAATACAACATGAAAGAGGTGGAGGAGCTGGGACTTCTGAAAATGGACTTTCTGGGACTCAGAACTCTCACTGACATAGACAAGACCATAAAAATCGTAAAGGAGTCTACGGGCGAGGAGTTCGATTTCGAGGATTGCCAGTACGACGACCCAAATGTGTTCGAGCTGATTGCTTCGGGCAACACCGATGCCGTTTTTCAGCTTGAAAGCGGCGGCATGAAGCGCGTCATGAAGGATTTGAAGCCGGACTGCCTTGAGGATATCATAGCCGGAATTTCCCTCTATCGTCCCGGTCCCATGCAGTTTATCCCGGATTACATCAAGGGAAAGCGCGA